>NZ_JAEVHJ010000264.1:0-9693 GCF_016802855.1 Micromonospora sp. ATA51
GCGCGGCGTGGGCACCAGCGGCGGGCGCGGCTCCCGCGGGCCGTTCGGCCCGGCCGGCGTACGCGTCCAGCAGCGAGATGCCTTCGCGCGCCTGCCGCCGGCCTTGCGGAGCAGGCGCTCGGCCACCTCCGCGGTGATCCGATCGGCCGGGTCCTTGCGGAGCAGTCCCTGCAGGACCGGCTTGAGCGGCCCGGCGTTCTTCGGCGGCGGCAGCGGCTCGGTGGCCAGCGCGGCCAGGGTGGCGATCGCGGACGGCCGGGCGTACGGCGACTTGCCCTCCACGGCCGCGTAGAGGGTCGCGCCGAGCGACCACAGGTCGGCCTCCGGCCCGGCGGTGCCGTCCTTGGCCCGCTCCGGCGCGATGTACGCGGGCGAGCCGAGAACCATGCCGGTGCGGGTCACGTTCGGGTCGCCGGGGATGGTGGCCAGACCGAAATCGGTCAGCACCACCCGGCCGTCGTCGCCGAGCAGCACGTTGCCCGGCTTGACATCCCGGTGCATCACGCCGGCCTTGTGCGCGGCCTTCAAGGCGCCCAGCACCCCGAGGCCGATCTGGATCGCCTTGGCCGACGACACCGGACCGTCCTCGGCGAGAGTGTCCTGCAAGGACTTGGACGGCACATACTCCATGACGATCCACGGGTCGCCGTCGGTGCGCAGCACGTCGAAGATGCGGACCACGTTGATGTTGTTGAGCCGGGCGATGGCCCGCGCCTCCCGCAGCGAGCGTTCCCGCATCTCGCGGCGCTCCTCAGGGGTGAGGCTCGGCGGCGGGACGAGTTCCTTGATGGCAACGTCCCGGTGCAGCACCTCGTCACGCGCCTTCCACACCCGACCCATGCCGCCCTGGCCGAGCGGCGAAATGAGCCGGTACCGGTCGGCGACGAGTTGGGGAAGCGCGTTCGACATCGGTGAGACGGTACCCGGCAGGCGCGACCGTCACACCGGCGGCACGCCACTGTGCGGCGAAGGTCAAGTTCTCGACGCGTACCCTGAGGTCATGTCTGCCGAAGAGCCGCTGTTCCGGATCGTCCGCGGCGTGCCGACCGCCGAGGAACTGGCCGCCCTGGTCGGCGCCATCGCCGTCCGGACCCGCCCGGCCGCCGCCCCCGCGCCGGTCGGCGTGTCGGCATGGGCGCGGAGTGGCCGTCCGGTCGGCGCGGCGCCCGCCGCCGGCCGGGGCGCGTGGCGCGCCTCCGGCCTCCCCCGCTGACCTTTCCCCCGGTACGGCGGGTCCTGAGCTGGAAGAAGTTTGTCGGGACTGCCGAGATCGCGCCGCAGCCATTAACCTCACTCAGGGAAACGGTGCGGTAACAGGCAGGAGGGCCGATGATCCCCGAGGAGGACCGGCCAGCGGGCTGGCTGCGTGACTACGCCGGCATCGAGGCCGACATCCGACAGATGCGGGAGTTCGCCGACCGGCTCCAAGCCGAGGTCGAGCGGAACTACGCCCCCCACCTGTCGTACATCGCGGACGACATGAAGTCCCCGATCCCCAACCCGGCCGACGCGTTCATCGAGCTGGTGCAGTTCCTCCAGGCCCACCACGAAACCCAGCAGGCCACCGCCGAGGTGGTCTGGGGCATGGCCCCCGCGACCGGCCGGCTGGCCCAGGCGGCCGCCACGATCGCCGACGACTACGCCGACTCGGACGCGTTCTCGTCCGCCCGGGTCACCGACGTCGAGCGCGCCCTGGCCGGCCCCTCCGCGACGGCGGCCCGCCCCCTGCCCGCGCTCCCCGATCCGACCGGGCCGGAGAGCGGGCGGGTGGTGCTGCCGTGATCGAGCGAGGCAGCGGCCGGACGTCCGGCCTCACCGACTGGCGACTGATGGACGTGCTCAGCATGTGGGCCTGCCTTCAGGACCACGACACCGCCGGGCACTGGAAGCAGGTCGCCGGCTGGCGCAAGGTCTGCGACCTCGCCCTCACCCACCTGAGCCGCCTGCGGGAATATCGTCGCGCGCTCGGCGCGGCGTGGCCGCCGGAGACCAACGCCGCCGCCCGCGCCTACATCGGCGAACTGGACCAGCTCATCGACAAGGCGCAACGCACCCACGACGCGGCCGCCGCGAACTACGACGCCCTCGCCGCCGCCACCCGCGCCATCGGCAGCACCCGCGCCGAGCTCGAACCGCTCTACCAGGCGTACGCCACCAAGCTCCAGCAGAAGCGGGCGTACGAGGCGACGATCGCCGATCCGAAGGCGGTGGCCGGGAGCCGGCTACCTGACCAGCCACCGGTGACCGACGCGGACCTGGAACGGCTGAACGTCCAGGCACGGGGTCTGATGACGGGGCTCAGCGGCGAACTCCAGCAGGCCCAAGTAATGCTCCGCACACCACCCGCTCCTCCTCGTCGACCAGGCATCCAGCCGAACGATCCCGATGTCTACGGCAGTAACCCTCCGACCCCGTTCATTCCAACAATCGTTCCGATTCCGATTGCGTCGTCCGGCACGGCGCACCCGTCGAGTCGAACGTCGAGCTCGGACCGACGGGTAGCGACCCCAACCGCTCAGAGGGTTGGGCCGGCGGCCGGGGCCGGACCTGTGCTCGGCGCGGCCGCTCCTGGGCTCGCACCGCCTCCTCTCAGTGCTGGGTTGTCAGGCATGACGGCACCAGTCCCGCCCACTTCCGGCTCACCTGCCAGTGGCCTCGGACTGCCCCCAGCTCTGCCGCCGGTGTCCGCGGCACCGGGCCGAGTTGGTGCACCTAACCCGGTGGATGGACGGTCGAGCTCGGTCGGTAAGCCAGTCGGAGGCGCAACCGGGCTGCCGCACACGACGCCACCACGGCCACTGCCGCCAGGCGGACTAATTGGTGGGACCCCAGGCATGGGACTTGGCCAACCTGGCAGGGCTGCAGTCCCGCCCCGTCGGGTCAACCCAATCGGAGGCGTGATCGGAGGTGGCGGCGCCGGCACCGCACCAACCGGTGCCGCCGGTTCCCGTCCCGGGGCCGGTCGCGGGTTGTTAGGTGCGCACGGCGCTCCGCCGATCGGCGGCGCCCCCAGCATGGGGGGTGCCCATTACGGAACGAGCACCGCGCCCGGGCGGCCGGGCCACCGAGAGCAGATTGATGGCCAGCCGCGTCGTTGGGACCCGGATGATCCGTGGGAGACCGACGAAGGTGTGAGCCCTGTAGTACAGCCTCCGGACGGGGAGGGTCCGATAGATCCCGGCCCCGCCATCGGCTTCGGCCGGTGAGGCGGCAGGCCATCCGTGCAGTTCTCGCCGCAATAGCTGTGTCGGCGATAGGGCTGCCGTCGATTTGTCCCGCGCGTGCCGCTCCTCGCCCCGGTGGCCCGACACAGATTCGTGGAGACCAATGGCACCTCGCCTATCTCAAGGTGGCCGAGGCGCATCGGACAAGCCAGGGCGAGGGCATTGCCGTTGCTGTTCCAGACACTGGTGTGGATCCGCACCCCGATCTGGTCAACAACCTCCTCATCGGAACCGACATCGTCTCGGGCGGCAGCGGCGACGGTCATAGAGACCGCAACAGCCACGGCACCTCGATGGCTGGCCTGATAGCGGCGCACGGCAGAGGCGAACACGTTGGCGCGCTTGGCATCGCACCGAGGGCCAAGATCCTTCCGATCATGTCGTCGTTAGCCGACAATCGAGGGGAGGCAGATGACCTAGCCGCAGGTATCGAATACGCCACCTCTCACGGAGCCGATGTGATCAGCATTTCCAGTGCTGGCGGTTCCAGTGTGCGCCTCATCCAAGCAGTTGACGCCGCGCTGGCCGCAAACATCATCGTCGTTGCAGGAGTCGGCAACAGACCGGAAGCCTCCTCAGTCGGCTACCCAGCGTCTCAGGAAGGAGTCATCGCGGTCGGTGGCATCGACCGGGCCGGTAATCACGCAGCCGTTTCGGTGGTCGGCCCCAAGATCGATGTTGTTGCACCGGCAGTGGATATCTACAGCACGAGCTACGGCGGGAGATACTCGAAGGGGTCTGGGACATCCGGTGCCACAGCAATTGTCGCTGGTGCCGCCGCACTCGTTCGGTCCAAGTACCCTTACCTCTCGGCCCATGAAGTCTCGCATCGGCTCACTGCAACCGCGATCGACAAGGGCCTACCTGGCCGGGACGACGAGTACGGCTACGGCGTCATCGACCTGGTCGCGGCCCTGACAGCGGACGTACCCCCGCTCGGCTTCGAATCCGCGGCGCCGAGCGCGTCGACCACGACGACCGCTGCGGAGCCCGCGTCGGATGGTGGAGACGGCGGTGCGACGGCCCGCGGGCTGGCCACGCTGGGCGTGCTGGTGGTGGCGGGCGGCGGTTACCTGCTCTGGCGGCGGCGTCAACGTGCCGACGACCCGCCGCCGCGGATCAGTCGGTAACGTCGGTCGGGTGCTGAACTCCGTACCGCTGCGTCTCGTGCTCGCCTCACAGAGTCCCGCCCGCCGCAAGCTGCTCCAGGCCGCCGGGATCGAACCCGACGTGCTCGTCAGCGGGGTGGACGAATCCCAGGTGGTCAGTGACCGGGCCGAGGACCTGTGCCTGGAGTTGGCCCGGCTCAAGGCGCAGGCGGTGCTGGGTCGGCTGCGGTCGACGCCGGGCGAGCGGACGTTGGTACTCGGGTGCGATTCGGTGCTCGCGTTCGACGGGGAGATTCTCGGCAAGCCGGCCGACGCGGCGGACGCCACCCGGCGGTGGGAGCGGATGCGGGGGCGCAGCGGTGTGCTGCACACCGGGCACTGCCTGATCGACGTCACCCGCGATGCGCGGGCGGAGGGGGTGGGCTCCACCACCGTGCACTTCGCCGACATCAGCGACGAGGAGATCGCCGCGTACGTGGCGACGGGCGAGCCGCTGGCCGTGGCCGGGGCGTTCACCATCGACGGGTTGGGCGGCGCGTTCCTGACCGGGATCGAGGGTGATCCGGGCACGGTGGTCGGGCTCAGCCTGCCGCTGCTGCGCAACCTTCTCGGCGAGTTGGAGCTGAGCGTGACGGACCTGTGGACGAAGGTGGCGCCGGGGGGCCAGGAGATCGAGCATCTCGGCTAACGTCCGGTCATGAGCACGAAGCCGCTGCCGCTGACCCCGGAACTGCACGCCTACCTCGTCGCGCACGGGTCCGCCCCTGATGAGATCGTCCGTGAACTCTCCGAGGAGACCAGGGCGGCGCTGCCCGACCAGGCCACCATGCAGGTGGCGCCGGAGCAGGCCGCGTTCCTGACCTTCCTCACCCGGCTGCTCGGGGTTCGGCAGGCGGTGGAGGTCGGCACCTTCACCGGCCTCTCCTCCCTGGCGATCGCCCGGGGGCTGGCCGACGGCGGCCGGCTCACCTGCTTCGACATCTCCGAGGAGTACACCAGCATCGCCCGCCGCTACTGGACCCGGGCGGGGGTGGACGACCGGATCGACCTGCGCATCGGTCCGGCCGCGGAAAGGCTGCGGGAGTTGCCCCGCGAGCGGTACCTGGACTTCGCGTTCATCGACGCGGACAAGGTCGGCTATCCGATCTACTGGGACGAACTGGTGCCGCGGATGCGCCCGGGCGCGGTGATCGCGGTGGACAACACGCTGCGTGGCGGCCGGGTGCTGGCTCCGCAGAACGCCGACGACCGGGCGATCGCCGCGTTCAACGACGAGGTCCTCGCCGACGTCCGGGTGGAGCCGGTGATGCTGCCGATCGCGGACGGCGTCACGCTCGCCCGGGTGCGCTGAGCCGGCGGCGACGCCAGATCGGCGATGTGGCGGTATCGGGTGGCCGCGGAAACCGCCACATCGGCGACACGGAGTCGATCAAGCGGAATCCGCGCCCCGGAAGCCGCCACGTCGGCGACACGGAGTCGATCAAGCCCACCCAACGCCGGGGTTCAGGCGGGGATCGGGACGGGGGCCTGGTCGTCGGTGGGGTGGGCGGCGCGCAGGGCGCGGCCGAGCCGCACGGCGAGCAGCGCGGCCGCCGCGATGAAGGCGGGCAGCAGCAGGAAGGCCAGGTGCGGCCCCACCCGTCGGCCACCCACCCCAGCCCGACCGGCGCGATGCCGAAACCCACCCCCATCGAGTACGACGCCCAGCCCGCCGCCTTGTCTGCGGCCGGCCCGGCGACGGCGAGCGCGATGGAGATCGCCAGCGGGTAGTGCAGGGCGTTGCCCAGGCCGAGCACCAGCAGGCCGGTGACGGCCAGCCAGCCCATCGGGGCGACCCAGAACAGGGCGAAGCCGGCCAGCGACACGGTCAGCG
This sequence comes from Micromonospora sp. ATA51, assembly GCF_016802855.1. NCBI lineage: Bacteria > Bacillati > Actinomycetota > Actinomycetes > Micromonosporales > Micromonosporaceae > Micromonospora > Micromonospora sp. ATA51. The sequence goes on from NZ_JAEVHJ010000264.1 coordinate 6,207, forward strand.
CCGCCAGCAGCAGCGGCACCGGGGGCCAGCGCAGGGCGACCCGGCCGCCGGCGACCCGGCCGGCGAACATCCCGCAGACGATCGCGGCCACCGCCGCCGATGCGCCGCCGGCGCTCAGCCCGGCGTGGCTGCGGAGCACGTCGGCGGTCCAGAGGGACAGGCACACCTCGATCGAGCCGGTGACCGCCATCAGCACCCAGGCGATCCAGTACGCCCGGGCAGCCGGTCCGCCGCCGCCCGGCGCGGACCATCGCCGGTCAGGTCGCCGGCGCCAGCGTCTGCCGACCGCGAGGCGGCCGGGTTTCCACCGGTGCCAGGCCGGTCGACGGCCGTCCGGATCGGCTGATCGGCGGGGGCGGAAGCCGCGGCGGTCACCCCGACGGGCTGGTCGGCAGCCGCGGCAGCGGGGGCGGCCTGCGGGAGGGGTACCCGGAAGGTCAGCGCGGCGAGGGCGACCAGCGCGATCAGCCCGACCTCGACGAACATCACCGGCCGCCAGCCGAGGCCAGCGTCCATGCTGGCGCCGATGACCAGCGGGGCGAGGATGCCCATGCCCGCGCAGGCGGCATTGGCCTCGGCGAGCGCGGCCGGCGCGGCGTCGCCGTGCCGGGCGGTGAGCACCACGTTGACCCCGCTGATCACCATCATGCCGAAGGTGGCGATCACCGCGACGGCGGCGATGGTGGCCGGCAGCGGGTGCAGGGCACCGAGCGCGGCCACGCCGGCGGCCACCCCGGCGAGGCCGAGCCAGATCGCCGGCCGCGGCCGAGGCGGCGGCAATCGGCGCGAAGAGCGCCCCGCCGAGCAGCGCGCCGACCGCGATGCCGGTGCTGTGCAGGCCGGCGACGGCGGCGCTGCTGCCCTGCTCGTCGCGGAGCAGCGGTACGACCGGGCCGAACCCGTAGTTGAAGAAGCCCCACAGTCCCAGCTGGGCGTAGGCCAGCAAGGTGATCTTGTCATGGGTGAGGCGGGGCACCGGCCTTACGCTACAAGCGTCGGACCGATGCCCCGCTTCTGGTGAGAGGCAACTCTCTCAGCGGACGCTGCGGGCGAACTGCCGGGCGGCCCAGACCACCCCGGCGACCGCGAGCACCGCCACGATGGTCAGCCCCTGCCAGACCTTGTCGTTGCCGAGGTCACCGGCGAAGAGCGCCCGGGTCCCGTCGACCGCCCAGGAGAACGGGTTCCAGTCGGCGATGCCCTGGAGCCAGCCGGGGGCGAAGGTGAGCGGCAGCAGGATGCCGGAGAGCAGCAGCACTGGCTGGGCGACCGTGTTCATCAGCGGGGCGAGCGCGTCCTCGCTCTTGACCTTGAGCGCGACGCCGTACGAGACGGCCGAGGTCATCAGCGCGATCAGCGCCAGCATCAGGTACGCCAGCAGCAGGTCCCCGATGAACACCCGCAGGTCGAACAGGAGCGCCAGCAGGGTGATGATGACGGCCTGCACGATCAGCGAGACCACGTCCCGCAGCGAGCGGCCGAGCAGCAGGGCGATCCGGCTGACCGGGGTGACCCGGGACCGTTCGATGACCCCGGCGCGCAGCTCGGCGATCAGGCCGAAGCCCTGGAACAGGCCACCGAAGATGGCCAGCAGCACCAGCAGGCCGGGTACGAAGATCTTGTAGGCCTCCGCCTGGGTGGGCGCGTTCAGCGCCGGCTTGAGCAGCGGGGCGAAGAGCAGCAGGTACATCACCGGCTGGAAGACGCCGACGAAGACCCAGACCGGGTTGCGCAGCAGCAGTTGGATCTGGCGCTCGAAGATGAGCCAGGTGTCGCGGGCGAGTTTCATGGATCTGTCTCCGGTGTCTCAGGACTCGCGCAGCGAGCGGCCGGTCTTGGTGAGGAAGACGTCGTCGAGGCTGGGCCGGTGCAGCTCGATGGAGCGCAGGTCCAGCCCGGCGTGGTCGAGGCGGCGCAGCACCTGCGGGATGGCGGTGGCGCCGTCCTCGACGTAGAGGCGAACGCCCTCGTCGCCGGTCTCCAGCTTGTTGACGTACGGCTCGGCGTCGAGCAGCGTCGCCGCCTGGGGGGTGGCGGCGGTGTCCAGGCCGACGAGCACGACGTCGCCGGAGATCTCGCGCTTGAGCTCGGCCGGGGTGCCCTCGGCGGCCACCTCGCCGTGATCCATGATCGCGATCCGGTCGCAGAGCGCGTCCGCCTCGTCGAGATAGTGCGTGGTGATGAAGACGGTCATCCCGTCGGCCCGCAGCCGGCGGATCTCGTCCCACATGTGCGCCCGGCTCTGCGGGTCGAGGCCGGTGGTCGGCTCGTCCAGGAAGACGATCTTCGGCTCGTGGATGATGCCGAGGGCGATCTCGACGCGCCGCCGCTGCCCGCCGGAGTAGGTCTTGCACTTGCGGTCCGCGTACTCGGTGAGCTGGAAGGCGTCGAGGGCGCGGGCGGCACGGCGGTGCGCCTCAGCCTTGCCGATGCCGTAGAGCCGGGCGTGCAGGACCAGCTCCTCGCGGGCGGTGGACTCGTCCCAGGTGCTGCCGCCCTGGGCCACGTAGCCGATCCGGCGGCGCACCTCGGCCGGGTCCTTGCGCAGGTCGGCCCCGGCGATGGTGGCCTCGCCGCCGTCCGGCTCGATGAGGGTGGCGAGCATCCGCAGCGTGGTGGTCTTGCCGGCGCCGTTGGGGCCGAGGAAGCCGAAGATCTCCCCTTCCGCCACCTTGAGGTCGACTCCTCTGACGGCGTCCACGGTCTTCGTCTCGCGACCCGCCCGGGAGCGGAACGACTTCCGCAGTCCCCTGGTCTCGATCATTTCTGCTCCTGGTCGTCCGGGCCGGCGCGCCGGCCGTTCTCGCCTGGGGACGACGCCGGCCGGCGCGCTCCCCCCGTTGTGCGGGCCAAAACTAACGCGATATAGCGTCTCTAGTCAACGTTGATTATTGCGTGGAGGAGTCACCCTGATCGGCGGTCCGCTCCTGCCACTCGACCCAGCTCTCCCCGCCGACCAGTCCAGCAGGCAGGTACGACACTCCGGACTCGATCCGCTCGGCGATCCGCTCGCACCAGGCGATCTCGGCCTCCGAGCGGGCCGACCAGAGCTCGAAGATCCAGCCGACGTGCACCGGCCGCGTGGTCCGCATCCACTCCGAGTCGATCGCCGCCCGCATCGACTCGCGCCGGCCCGCAGCAGCATCGCCCGGTTCCGCAGGGCCGCCGCCGCCTCCTCCCTGGGCAGGGCCGGCAGGAAGGAGAAGGCCGCGGTGAACGGATCGATCGGCTCCTGCAACTGCCACCACAGCCCGCGCAGCAGCGTCTCGAACTCGTCCGCGCCCTTCTCGGTGATCTCGTACGTGGTCCGGGCCGGCCGGCCGCCGACCTGCTCGGTGGCGACGGCGCGGAGCAGCCCCTCCTCGGTCAGCTTCCGCAACGCGTGGTAGATCGAACCGGGCTGGATGTTGGCCCACTTGTCCGCGCTCCAGCTCAGCAGCTCGCGGCGCACGTCGTAGCCGTGCACCGGCTGCATCCACTTGACCAG
>NZ_JAEVHJ010000265.1:0-9679 GCF_016802855.1 Micromonospora sp. ATA51
GGCGGTCTCCCCGCCCGGGGTCCGCTTCGGCAGCGGTTTGCGGGTGGGGTGGGCGCCGGTGGAGGTACCCACCGACAGGCCGCCGCTGGAGACGGGTGCCGGCGGCGGAGGCGCGGCCGGCGTGGTGGCCGGCATGGTGGGCAGGCTCGGCAGCGCGCCGGTGGAGCCCCTCACCTGCACCGCGGGGCCGGTGTCCGGCCCCTGCCAGCGGGCCGGCGCGGGCGCCGGGGTACGCCACTGGTCGGTCAGGGTGGCCGCGGCGGTACGCCCGACGCCGGCCAACGGGTCGGCGTGACCGACCGGGGCCGGCGGCGTCTGCTCGACGGCCAGCGGCTGGCGGGGCCGGGTCAGCGGCGCCGGGTCGTGGCCCCGGCTGGCCGGCAGCACCACCGTGGAGTTCGGCAGGGTCACCTGGGCGACCGTCCCGCCCTCCACGTTCCGCCGCAGCTCGACGCGGATGCCGTAGCGGGAGGCGAGCCGGCTCACCACGGCGAGGCCCATCAGGCGGAACGCGGCCACGTCCACGGTCGGCGGGGCGGCCAGTCGCCGGTTCAGCGAGTCGAGCTGCTCGTCGCTGAGGCCCAGACCCCGGTCCTCCACCTGGATCAGCACGTAGTCCCGGATCCGCCGGCCGTCGGCCACCACCGTGGTGTTCGGCGGAGAGAACCGGGTGGCGTTGTCGAGCAGCTCGGCGACCAGCCGGACCACGTCGTTGACCGCGTGCGCGGCGACCGAGACGTCCGTGTCGACCGTGCCGAACTCGATCCGGTTGTAGAGCTCCACCTCGGACTGGGCGGCCCGCAGCACGTCCACCAGGAGCGCGTCGTCGCGGCGCGGCACGGCCGAGTCGGCCCCGGCCAGCACCAGCAGGTTCTCGTCGTTGCGGCGCATCCGGGTGGCGAGGTGGTCGAGCTCGAAGAGCTGAGCGAGGCGCTTCGGGTCCTCCTCGCTGCGCTCGATCGCGTCCAGCTCGCCGATCATGCGGTCGACCAGCGTCTGACTGCGCCGGGCCAGGTTGAGGAACATCGCCGACACGCTGGTCCGCAGCGCGGCCTGCTCGGCCGCGACCCGGACGGCCTCCCGGTGCACCACGTTGAAGGCCACCGCTACCTGGCCGACCTCGTCGCGGTTGCTGAGCTTGATCGGGTCCCGGACCTGCTGGACGATCTCCTCCACGCCGCCGTCGCCGATGGTGCCGATGTTCTGCAGGCGGCTGACCGCCTCCGGCAGGTCGTGGTTGGCCACCGCCAGGGCGCCCTCCCGCAGCCGACGCAGCGAGTGGTTGAGCGAGCGGGCGAGGACCACGGCGAGCGTCACCGCGATGAGCAGGGTGAGCAGCACGAGCGCCGTCTCGACGACGGCCTGCCGGATCACCTCCGTACGCGCGGCGTCGGCGTCGGCGAAGAGCTGGTCCTGGAGCTGGATCTCGGCCCACCGCATCAGGTCGTCGACCGCGCCGATGGCGGCGGAGGCGTCGTCCCGGGTGACCAGCGGGCGCTGCCCGACCGACCGGGACAGGTCGGCCGCGACCCCGTCGGAGAGCTGCACCGCGTCGCCGGAGACGGTGCTGTCGACCAGGGCCCGCTGCGCCGGCTCGGCGGCCCGCGAGAAGGAGAGCAGCGCCTCCTGCTGGCTGGTCAGGGTCGCCACGAAGGAGGAGAACTGCTCCTCGTCGAGTCGCCCGGAGGCCAGCGCGGTGAAGGCCACCGCCTGCTCCTCGGCGACCGCGGCCTTGGCGTGGGCGAACGCCGCCACCGCCCGGCGGGCGTCGGCCAGGCTCTCCCCGCCGGGCTGCTGGGCGAGCGTGTCGCCGTACGAGACGAGGTCGGTGAGGATGATGCCGTAGCGCAGGCTCGCCTCGGCCACCGGCATCTGCTGCCGGTCCAGCACCTCCTGCCGGGTGCCGTTCAGCGTCGCCAGGTGGTCGTCGATGACCTTCAGCCGGTTCCGGACGGAGGCGGGCAGCCCGTCGAGCCGGCCCCGCTCGTCCCGGTACGCCGTGATCCGCTCGTCGGTGCTGCGGACCCGCAGGTTGTAGTCGTCCGGCTTCTGGTCGGGCGCGGCCAGGTAGACGGCTGCGGCCATCCGCTCCTTGTGCAGGTCCTGGCTGAGCGCCGAGATGTCGATCGAGAGCGAGGTGAGGGAGCGGATCCGGGTGGCGTCGTAGGCGCCCTCGCCGACCGCGACGAGTCGGATGGTTGCCAGGGCGATGACGGCGGCGACCGGGACGACCAGGATGAGGGCGAGCTTGGAACGGATCCGCGCGTCCCGCAGCCGGGGCAGCCGCCGTCGCCGGTTCCGCGGGTCGGCACCGGGGCTCGCGGGCAGGGTCGTAGGTCCGGTGCTCACGACATCGCCTCCGTCGTTTCTCCCACGCCTGACCCGCCGACCCGTGCCTGGTGCAGCGGCCAGCGCCACGCGCGGCACGGCCGCGATTTCATCAGAGAAGATCCTGTTTGGGAAGCCGCAGTGAGGTAGGAATCGGTCGGCGGGCCCTCAAGCCGGTCTCCGGTCAACTATTACCTTCTTTTCCCCAGCCCCCTGAACAGGGCATGTACATCCAGAGTGGTCGGTCGACGCTGCAAAGTGAGCGACGGTAAACATTCGATGTCCCCACCATGTGGGATGAGCGTCCCGAAACAGCTCCCCGCCTTCCGCGCTTGACCACAGGGCCCGGCGTTGGCAAGGTTTTGCAGGCTTCGCGCACACCGTACGGCAGACCAATCCCGTTCTCCACTGAGGACGGACAAGCGGCGGTGATCGGGCAGCGCCCGCGCCGCACCTGGAGGACTGAGTTGAGCCCCATCCGCTCCGCGAGCATCGCGGCGCTCGCATCGGCCGTGCTGGCCACCACGCTCACCGGCTGCCAGTTCGGCGAGGAGCAGCAGGACACCAACCCGATCGTGATCGCCGCCGACCTCGAACTCTCCGGCGCCTCGGCACCGGTCGGCAAGGTGTACCAGCGGGCGCTGGAACTGAAGGTCGAGCAGTTGAACTCCTCCGGCGCGCTGGGCGCCCGGAAGATCGAGCTCAAGGTGAAGGACAACCGCTCGGACGCCGCCGAATCCTTGCGCAACATCAACGATTTCAGCAACGACTCCGACGTCACCGCCATCATCATGGGCGGCTGCAACGAATGCGCGGTCGGCGCCGTCCGCACCATCGACGAGAAGCGCATTCCGACGATCGCGCTCGCCGCCTCCGCCGCCGTCACCGAGCCGGTCGCCCAGCGCCGGTACGTCTTCAAACTGGCCCCCAACGCGGCCGACAGCGCCGGCGCGCTCACCACCGAACTCACCCGCCGCAACATCCGCAGGGTGGCCGTGCTGCACACCGCCGACGACTACGGGCGGGAGGGGCTGGCCGCGCTGCGCGGCGAGTTCACCAAGGCCGGCATCCGGCTGCTGGGCGCCGAGACCGTACGGACCACCGACACCGACGTCACCACCCAAGTCTCGGCCCTGGTGGAGCGGAAGCCCCAGGCGCTGGTCGTCTGGACGCCGCCGGAGCAGGCGTCGCTCACGGCCGCCAGCGCCCGGCAGGCCAGGTTCGCCGGATCGCTGTTCTTCGACGCGTCGGCCGCGGGCGACCTCTTCCTCGGCGGCTCGGCACGGACCACCGAGCGGGCGACCCTGATCTTCACCCAGACCATGGTGATCGACGACGTCATCGCCACCACCCCGGCCAAGGCGGCCCGCCGCCAGTGGTTCCAGGACTACACCGCCCGCTTCGGCGGGTACCACGGCTTCTCGTCGTTCGCCGCGGACGCGGTCCAGCTCGTCGCGGACGCCGAGCTGCGCGCCGGTGGGGAGCCCGGCCGGGTGAACCGGGCCGCCCTGCGCGACGTGCTGGAGACGTCGCAGCTGGATGGCCTCTCCGGCCCGATCCGGATGACCCCGGACAACCACTCCGGCCTGATGCCCCAGGCCCTCACGACCCTGGTCGCCCGGGGCGGCCGCTGGCGGCTCGCGGGATAGTCGCCCTGGTGGGTGTGGCCCCACCGCAACCGGCTCCGGGCGGTCATGGGGTGGGGGGGGTGATCTTTAGCGTCTCCGGTCGAGGTGGGGTCAGCGGGATGAGGTGGTGGCGCGGACCCAGGGGAGGGCGAGGCGCTCCACCAGGCTGAGGGCGGAGTAGAGCAGGATGCTCATCAGCGCGATCAGCACGATCGCCGCCCAGGCCGTCGCGCTGTCCCCGATCCCGTTGTACTGGAGGATCTGGTAGCCCAGCCCCGGCTTGTCCGAGTAGAACTCCCCGATCACCGCGCCGATCGCGGCGAGCGGCATCGCCACTTTCAGCCCGACGAACATCTGCGGCAGGGCGGCCGGGAAGCGCACCTTGCGGAACGACTGCCACCAGGAGGCGTTCAGCGAGCGGGCCAGGTCGGCCAGGTCGGCCGGGGTGGTGGTCAGCCCGGTCGCGGTGGAGAGCACGATCGGGAAGAAGCAGAGCAGGAACACCATGGTCAGGATGGGTTTCTGGCCCCAGCCCACCGAGACCACCAGGAGCGGGCCGAGCGCGATCTTCGGCACCGCGTTGATCGCCACCAGCAGCGGCGCGAACATCCGCTCGACCCGGCGGGAGGCGGCCAGCGCCATGCCGATCAGCACGCCGGCCACCGAGGAGAGCAGGAAGCCGAGAAGGGTCATCGCGGTGGTGATGCCCAGCGCCGGCAGCAGCACGTCGCTCGTCCCGGTCAGCGCGCTCCACACCACCTGCGGCGGCGGTAGGGACGCCGGATGAACCAGGTGCAGACCCGACGTCACCGTCCACCAGACGGTCACCGCGATCAGCAGCCCGAGCGCCGGCAGCCCCACCGCCGCCGGGCGTACGCCGGTCCGGCGCGGCCCGGCCGGCTCGATCGCCGGCTGGTCCGGCGCCGCCGCGCCGACCCTGGTCCCGGTCAACTCCGTCAACGTGTCCTCCTCTGCTGGACCGGCCCGACGACCGGCACGCGAAGGGGGTGCGCCCCCACCGGAACCCCGGCGGGCCGCACCCCCGATGTCCGGGTCGACCGGTCAGGCCTTCGGCGCGAGGTTGAAGTCGATGATCTGGTCGGGGGTCAGGTTCTGCTTGAGCGCGCCCGCGCCCTGCAGCAGCGCGATGCTCTTGGCGACCCGGCCGCTGTCCAGGGTGCCCAGCGCGGTGCCGGAGTTGCTGGACCGGACGTACGCGGCCATCAACTGCAGCTCGGCGGCGGCCGCGGCCGGGTTGGTGGCGGCCACGTTCTTCTTCAGGATGTCCGCCGCCTCCTGCGGGTTGGCCAGGGCGTACTCCAGGCCCTTGAGCAGCGCCGCGGTGAAGCGCTTGACCATCTCCGGCTTCTCCTTGGCGATCTTCGCGGAGGTGATCAGCGCGTTGCCGTAGAGGTCCTGCATGACGTTGCTGTACGGCAGCACGACCGGCTTCTTCTTCGTCACCGCCTCGACGGTGGGCTGACCGACGACGAACTGGCCGATGCCGTCGACCGAGCCGGAGGCCAGGGTGCCCATCAACGTCTGCGCCTCGCCGTTGACCCAGGTCACCTTGGCGGCGTCGATGCCGGCCAGCCGGGCGTACGTCGGGAAGAGGTTGCGCACGACGGAGCCGGGGGTGTCGGCGAGCTTCTTGCCCTCCAGGTCCTTCGGGGTGGCGATGCCCTTGCCCTCGACCGAGACAATGGCCGCCATGGTGCGCTGCTGGATCGCCGCCACCGCGACGAAGTCCTTGGCCTGGCCGTTGCCGAGCTGGAGCAGACCACCGGTGAGGTCGATCGGGCCGAAGTCGGCCTGACCGCCGACCACGGTCTGGATGACCGCACCGGTGCCCTGACCGGGCTTGATCTCCACGTCGAAGCCGGCGTCGGAGAAGAAGCCCTTCTCCTTCGCCACCCAGGCATAGGAGTCCCGACCGAAGTTGCCGAACGAAGTGAGTACGTCACTTTCTCCAGCGTGCCGGTGCCGGCGCTCTTGGCGTCGTCGGACTTGTCCGAGCCGCTGCTGCAGCCGGAGACCAGGGCGAGGGCGGTGGCCAGCGCGGCCGCGGCGACCGTACGGGTCAGCCTTCTCATCAGTGCACCATGTCCTTTCCGACCAGGTCATCTTCGCCCGGACGGGTCGTGGGTCCGACGGTGCCGGCAGGAGGGGGCAGCCGACGGGACCGTCGTGAGGGGACTGTTCGCGGGCACAGCGTACGAGAAGGCCAGCATCGGCAGGCCGGGCGTATCGGTTGCGGAACGGAAACGAAGTTGCGTGATGGAAACTGCCAGCCATCCACCCTGGACGGTGCTACAGGGACCGCCGCCGGTTACCCTTTGCCGGGCTCGTGATCGTCGAGCGGGAGGGAGCCGGCGGAGGATGATCAAACTGTCCGCGGTGTCCCGCACCTTCGACGGCCGCGCGGGGCGGGTCGAGGCGCTGCGCGGCATCGACCTCGACGTCGCGGAGGGCGAGTTCGTCGCCGTCCTCGGCCGCTCCGGCTGCGGCAAGTCCACCCTGCTCCGCATGATCGCCGGGTTGCTGCCGGTCAGCGAGGGCGGGATCACGGTGGCCGGCACGCCGATCACCAAGCCCCGCCGCGACATCGCCATGCTGTTCCAGCGGCCCGCCCTGCTGCCCTGGCGCTCGGTGCTGGACAACGTCCTGCTCCCGGTCGAGATCTTCGGCTGGAGCCGGGCGAAGCACCGCGAGCGGGCCCGGGAACTGCTGGACCTGGCCGGCCTCGGCGGCTTCGAGAAGCGCCTGCCGCACGAACTCTCCGGCGGCATGCAGCAGCGGGTCTCCCTGTGCCGGTCGCTGATCGGCGAGCCGCGGGTGATGCTGATGGACGAGCCCTTCTCGGCGCTCGACGCGCTCACCCGGGAGGAGCTCTCCGGCGAACTCCAGCGGGTGCACATGGAGACGAAGGCGACCATCGTCTTCGTCACCCACTCGATCGACGAGGCGGTGCTGCTCGCCGACCGGGTCGTCGTGCTCAGCCCCCGCCCCGGCCGGATCCGGAAGATCCTCGACGTGGACATCCCCCGACCCCGCACCCTCGGCCGCAACGCCCACCTGGCCGAGGTGTCCCGGGTCAGCGCCGACCTGCACGAGCTGTTGATGGAACGGGACGCCCCCGGCGCGCCGGCGCAGGCCGAGGACGCGGCGGCGGCCGACCCGGTGGAGACGCCGGCGGGCTCCGGCACGGGAGGGCGGTGACCATGCGCGTCTCGGTCTTCACCGAACCGCACCGCGGGGCCAGCTACGACGACCAGCTCCGGTTCGCCCGGCTGGTCGAGGCCGCCGGATTCGAGGGCTTCCTCCGCGCCGACCACTACCAGTCCATGGGCGACGACCCCGGGCTGCCCGGTCCCACGGACGCCTGGCTCACCCTGGCCGGGCTGGCCCGGGAGACCTCCCGGATCCGGCTGGGGACGCTGGTCAGCTCCGCCACCTTCCGGCTCCCCGGGCCCCTCGCGGTGATGGTGGCCCAGGTCGACCAGATGAGCGGCGGCCGGGTCGAGCTGGGCATCGGCGCCGGCTGGTACGAGCGGGAACACCTCTCGTACGGCATCCCCTTCCCCGGGGTGGCGGAGCGGTTCGACCGGCTGGCCGAGCAGCTCGAGATCATCACCGGGCTGTGGGCCACCCCGTCCGGCGAGACGTACCGCTTCACCGGCGACCACTACCGGCTCGTGGACGCGCCCGCGCTGCCCAAGCCGGTGCAGCGGCCCGGCCCGCCCGTGATCGTCGGCGGCCGCGGCCCCAAGCGCACCCCCGAGCTGGCCGCCCGGTACGCCGACGAGTTCAACATGCCGTTCAAGAGCGTCGCCGAGACGGCCGCCGCGTACGAGCGGGTGACCGAGGCGTGCCAGCGCACCGGCCGTACGGAGTCCGGGCGGGCGCCGCTGGTGCTCTCCGCCGGGATCGTGGTGGCGATCGGCCGGACCGACGCGGAGGCGCAGCGGCGGGCCGCGCCGCTGCACGTCAAGAGCGCCCTGCCGCCGGAGGACCCGGTGGTCGGCTCACCGGCGCAGCTGGTCGACCGGCTCGGCGAGTTCGCCACGATCGGCGCCACCCGGGTCCACCTGCGGCTGATCGACTTCGCCGACCTCGACCACCTGGAGCTCATCGCCGCCGAGGTGCTCCCCCAGCTGGACGGAACCCGATGACCGAACTGTCCCAGGACGTCGAACTCGGCCCGGTGGGCCAGGAGATCGTCTACGAGAACGACCGCGTGCGGGTCTGGCACATCCGGCTGGAGCCGGGCGAGCGGCAGCCGCTGCACCGGCACGACCACCCGTACCTGGTGGTGGCGATCCAGGGCGCGAAGAACGTGGTGCAGACCGTCGACGGCACCCGGATCGACGCCGACGAACCGACCGGCGGGGTGGTCTACCGCGACCCGGGCGCCGTGCACATGCTGACCAATGTCGGGGACACGACCTATCTGGCCCGTCTGGTCGAGCTGAAGTAGCCACACCGGCGGCGCGCGCCGCGCCGCGCTGCGTCAAGGTGGCGATCGGGCGCACCGGGCCGTAACGTGCCCGACATGGCCTTTCGGACGTGGGGCAGGCTGCTGCTCACGGCGCTCGGGGTGAGCGTGCTGGCCGGGGCCGGCCAGCTCGGCATCGCGTACGGGTTCGGCGTCGTGCGCCTCAACGGCGCGTTCACCGACGGCTCGGTCAACCGGTGGCCGGCCCAGCTCGTCTGGGTGGCCTGGTTCGCGGCGGTCGCCGCGGTGGCCGGCGCCGTCCTCACCGAACGTTTCGCCCGCCGGGACGGGCTCCCGGGCGGCACCACCGAACAACTGGCGGTCGCCGGGGCCGCCGCGCTGGGCGCGATCGTCGTCGCGCCGCTGTGCATGCAGCCCGCGCGCGCGGCCGAACTGGGCGGCACGGTCGACCCGGTCTGGGCGGTCGGCATCTGCGCCATCCTCGGCGCGGTGGTCGGCGCCGGGGCGGCGCTCGCCGTACTGCTGAACTCGCCGCTCGGCTGGAACATCGCGCTGACGGGCGGGGTGATCTGGCTGCTCGCGCTGCTCTCGGCGGCGCCGGCGCTGGCCGCGGCCGGGCCGCTGCCCACCGTACGCCTCGGGGTCCTGGAACCGTCGTGGTTGGACGCGGCGACGGCCCAACGCCTGGCCATGCTAATCCTGCCCACGGTGGCCCTGCTCGCGGGCGCGGCGGTCGGCGCGCTGGCCCGCCTGCGCGGCCACCTGCCGCTGGTCGGCGGCGCCGCGGGCGCGGCCGGCCCGGTCCTGGTGGCGTTCGCCTACCTGACCGCCGGCCCGGGTGTCGCGGCCGACCGGTACCAGCTCGCGCCCTACTACGGGGCGCTCATCGCGGTCGCCGCCGGCGCGCTCGGCTCGACGGCCACCACCGTGCTGCGTCGGCCGGCGGACACGCCGGCGACCGACGCCATCGAGCCGACCGACATCCTCCAGCCCCTCCCGACCGGGCCCGCTCCCGCTGGTTCCCCGGCGGACCGGGCGGCGGACGGTCCGGCCACGACCGACCCGAGCCCCGGCGGAGCACCGCCCGCGGCCCTGGCCGGCAGCACCGCCGACCTGGGCCTCCATTCGGCCGCCCGGGAGACCCACCCCGACCGGTGCCGGCGACCCACCCCCGCACACTGGGACTGGCCGGTGGCGGCGACCGGCACCCCGACGCCGGCACGGCGGCCTCGCCCGGCCGTCCACTCGCCGGCACGCCCGTTCCGGC
>NZ_JAEVHJ010000266.1:0-9673 GCF_016802855.1 Micromonospora sp. ATA51
CCGCGATCGCGCCGCCCCGGTCGAAGGCGAGCGCGTGCCGCGCGGCCGGGCCGCGCGCCGGCACCGGGCGGTAGCCGGCGAACAGCTCGGGGCGGTCCCGGCGCAGCCGCAGCGTCCGGGAGACCACCAGCAGCTTCGCCGCGCCGTCGGCGGCCACCTCGGGCCGCCAGCCGCCGTCGAGCCGGGCCAGCAGGTCCCGTCGTACGGCGAAGTCGACCGGCCGGCGGTTGTCCGGGTCGACCAGCGAGTTCTCCCAGAGTTCGGTGCCCTGGTAGGTGTCCGGCACACCCGGCATGGCGAGCTGGACCAGCTTCTGGGCGAGCGAGTTGGACCAGCCGGCGGGGGTGATCCCGGCGGCGAACGCGGTGATCTCGGCGTGCAGGCCCGGATCGTCGTACATCCGGTCGACCAGGGCGTGCAGCTGGCGTTCGAAGGCCAGGTCCGGGTCGGCCCAGCTGGTGCAGAGCGAGGCCTCCCGGGCGGCCTTCTCCACGTACGCGTGCAGCCGGTCCCGCTCGATCGGCCAGGCCCCGACGGCGGTCTGCCAGAGCAGGTGGGCGAAGGCGCGGTCGGCCAGCGGCGCGCGGGACATCCAGTCCGTCACCTGCTCGGCCCAGCGGCCGGGCAGCTCGGACAGGACGGCGAGCCGGGCCCGGACGTCCTCGCCGCGCTTGGTGTCGTGGGTGGAGAGGGTGGTCATGCTGGCCGGCCAGCGCACCTGCCGGGCGGCGGCGAACCGGTGGAACTCGGCCGGCGGCACGCCGAAGTGCGCGGGGCTGCCGCCGACCTCGTTGAGCGCGACGAACCGGCTCCACCGGTAGTAGGCGGTGTCCTCGACGCCCTTGGCCATCGCCGCGCCGGTGAGCTGCGGGAAACGGGCGGCCAGCTCGTGCCGGGGGTCACGCAGCCGGGCGGTGACCGCGTCCAGGGTGGCGGTCAGGTCGGGGCGGCGCCGGCCCGCCTCCGACCGGGCGGCGGCCAGGTGTCGGGCACCCTCGGGCGGGTAGCCGCGGTAGACCGGGAAGCAGGCGGCCAGCTCGGCCAGCGCCGCCCGGGCGTCCTGCTGGTCGAGGTCCGGGACGAGCGCGGCGAGCCGGCTCAGCTCCGCGGCGAGCAGCCGGGTGGCGGCCGCCAGCTTGGTGTCGTGGGCCAGGTCCTGCCAGGAGGTGTGGTGGCCGGTCAGCCGGGCGTCGAGCGCGGTGAAGTCGCCCTCGGCGTCCGGGTCGACGAAGAGCCCGCTGACCGCCGCCAGGGCGTCGTAGCCGGTGGTGCCGTCGACCGGCCAGGCCGGCAGCTCCTCGCCGTACTCGAGGATCTTCTCCACCACCAGCCACGCGGCCGGCGCGGCCGCGCGCAGCCGGGCCAGGTAGCCGGCGGGGTCGCGCAGCCCGTCCGGGTGGTCGACCCGGATGCCGTCCAGCTCGCCGGCGTCGGCCCAGCGCAGGATCTCCGCGTGGGTCGCGGCGAAGACCGCCGGGTCCTCCACCCGCAGGCCGGCCAGGTCGGAGACGGCGAAGAACCGGCGGTACGTGAGCTCGGCGTCGCCGCGCCGCCAGGAGATCAGCTCGTAGTGCTGCCGGTCGTGCACCTCGCGGGGGCTGCCCGCGCCGGTGCCGTCGGCGATCGGGAAGCGGTGCTCGTGGTAGCGCAGCTCCCCCTCGACCACCTTGAGGTCCTCGAGGGCGTCCGGGCTGTCGGCGAGCACCGGCAGCAGCAGCCGGCCGCGGTCCCAGTCGATGTCGAACCAGTCGGCGTACGCCGAGTCCCGGCCCCGGCGCAGCACGTCCCACCAGGCCGGGTTGGCCGCCGGTTGGGCGACCCCGGCGTGGTTCGGCACGATGTCCACGACCAGGCCGAGGCCGGCGGCGCGCAGCGCGCGGACCAGCCGCTGGCGACCGGCCTCGCCGCCGAGTTCCGGGTTGACCGCCCGGTGGTCGACCACGTCGTAGCCGTGCGCGGAGCCGGGGGTGGCGGCGAGCAGCGGCGCGCTGTAGAGGTGGGTGACGCCGAGGTCGGCGAGGTAGTCGACGAGCCCGGCGGTGGTGCCGAGGTCGAAGCCGGGCCGGATCTGGACGCGGTAGGTCGACCCGACCCGCGTCGTCGCTGCCGCCGTCACGTCAGGTCGGGAGGTGTCGGACATGTCAGGCCGTCCTCTCGAGGACCAGCAGGGAGCGGTCGGGTCCGCAGACCGTGCCGCCCGCCTCCACCAGGGTGGTCTTCTCCGGGTCCGGTTCCGCGGTGCTGATCACCAGCTCCCACCGCTGCCCGAACTCCTCCCCGGGCAGGGTGAAGTCCAGCGGCGCGTCGTGCGCGTTGAACAGCAGCAGGAACGAGTCGTCCCGGTGGCGCTGGCCGTACTGGCCGCGCTCCGGGATGCCGTCGCCGTTGACGAAGAGGGCCACCGAGCGGCCGAAGTCGTTGCCCCAGTCCTCGCCGGTCATCTCCCGGCCGTCGGGGGTGTACCAGGCCAGGTCGGGCAGGCCCGATCCGGCGGCCCGGCCGCCCACCGGCAGCCCGGTGAAGAACCGGCGCCGGCGGAACACCTGGTGGCGGGTGCGGAAGTCGGTGAGCCGCCGGACGAAGCCGAGCAGCTCCTCGTCGGCCCGCGGCCAGTCGACCCAGGCGAGTTCGCTGTCCTGGCAGTACGCGTTGTTGTTGCCGTGCTGGGTGCGGCCCAGCTCGTCGCCGTGGCCGATCATCGGCACGCCCTGGGAGAGCATCAGGGTGGCCAGGAAGTTGCGCCGCTGCCGGGCCCGCAGGGCCAGCACCGCCGGGTCGTCGGTCTCCCCCTCGACCCCGCAGTTCCAGGACCGGTTGTGGCTCTCGCCGTCCCGGTTCTCCTCGCCGTTGGCCTCGTTGTGCTTGTCGTTGTAGGACACCAGGTCGTTGAGGGTGAAGCCGTCGTGGCAGGTGACGAAGTTGATGCTGTGGAAGGGACGGCGGCCGTCGTCCTGGTAGAGGTCGGCGGAGCCGGAGATGCGGGAGGCGAACTCGGCGAGGATGGCCGGCTCGCCGCGCCAGAAGTCCCGCACGGTGTCCCGGTACTTGCCGTTCCACTCGGTCCACTGCGGCGGGAAGTTGCCGACCTGGTAGCCGCCGGGCCCGACGTCCCACGGCTCGGCGATCAGCTTGACCTGGCTGACGACCGGGTCCTGCTGCACCACCTCGAAGAAGGTGGAGAGGCGGTCCACCTCGTAGAACTCGCGGGCCAGCGTGGCGGCGAGGTCGAACCGGAAGCCGTCGACGTGCATCTCGGTCACCCAGTAGCGCAGCGAGTCCATGATCAGCTGGAGCGAGTGCGGGCTGCGCACGTTGAGGCTGTTGCCGGTGCCGGTGTAGTCGACGAAGTACCGCCGGTCGGATTCACTGAGCCGGTAGTAGCCGGCGGTGTCCACGCCCTTGAAGCTCAGCGTCGGGCCCAGGTGGTTGCCCTCCGCGGTGTGGTTGTAGACCACGTCGAGGATCACCTCGATGCCGGCGGCGTGCAGCGCCTTGACCATGCCGCGGAACTCCTGCACCTGCTGGCCGAGGCGGCCCAGGGCGGAATAGCCCTGGTGCGGGGCGAAGAAGCCGATGGTGTTGTAGCCCCAGTAGTTGCGCAGCCCCAGGTCGGCCAGGCGGTGGTCGTGCACGAACTCGTGCACCGGCATCAGCTCGACCGCGGTCGCCCCGAGCCGCTTGAAGTAGTCGATCATGACCGGTGAGGCGATCGCCGCGTACGTGCCGCGCAGCTCCTCCGGGATGTCCGGGTGCCGCATGGTCAGCCCGCGCACGTGCGCCTCGTAGATCACCGAGTGGTGGTACGGGGTTCGCGGCGGCTTGTCGTTGCCCCAGTCGAAGTACGGGTTGACCACCACGGACTTCGGCATGAACGGCGCCGAGTCGAGCTCCGACATCCGGTCCGGCTCGCCGAGCACGTAGTCGTAGACGGCCGGGCCCCAGGAGACCTCCCCGTCGACCGCCTTGGCGTACGGGTCGAGCAGCAGCTTGTGCGGGTTGCAGCGCACCCCGTCAGCCGGGTCGTACGGGCCGTGGACCCGATAGCCGTAGCGCTGGCCCGGCTCGATCCCCGGGATGTACGCGTGCCAGACGTAGGCGTCGACCTCGCGCAGCTCGACCCGGCGCTCGGTGCCGGTGTCCCACTCGTCGAACAGGCAGAGCTCGACCTTCTCGGCCACCTCGGAGAAGATCGCGAAGTTCGTGCCCATCCCGTCGTAGGTGGCGCCCAGGGGATAGCTGTCGCCCGGCCAGACCTGCATGTCGCTCCTTCGGCACCTGATCATGAGCGCACCGAACGGGCGGACCGTCGGTGCGCACGCCGCTAATGCCCCGTCGCCGGAGCGGCCAACCCACCCGTTCGGACCACACCCGATATCCACCAACGTGACCTTCGGTGGACCTTTGGGTGTCTTCGGTCACGATAGGCCTTTTCGAGATGCGCGGGACCGCCCGATGCCCTTTGCTTGATGCGGACGCGTCCGCGTGGGCGGGTCCGCTCGGCCCCTCGGCCTCCCCCACCCCTCTTTCCGCCGCCACCGTTGCCGGCGCGACCCTTCGTGCATGGACGGAGATTGATGTGACCACCCTGCGGGTCGGCGAGCAGCCCGCCACCGCCACGGACCGGACGCACCGGCCCACCCTGACCTCCCGGCCCCAGATCCCGCAGCAGACCCCCGGCCCCGGCGTGCCCCCGCGGACCCGCCGCATCCTGATGCTCTCCTGGGAGTACCCGCCGGTGCTGGTGGGCGGGCTCGGCCGGCACGTGCACGCGCTGTCGGTCGCCCTGGCCGCCGCCGGCCACGAGGTCACCGTGGTCACCCGGCACGCCGAGGGCGCCCCGCTGGAGGAGTACGCCGACGGCGTCCGGATCCTCCGAGCGGCCGAGGACCCGGTCACCTTCCCGCTCGCCACCGGCTCCCTGCTGGCCTGGACCATGGCGTTCAACCACACGCTGACCCGGGCGGCGCTGCGCGCCGCCGAGTCCGGCGGCTACGACGTGATCCACGCCCACGACTGGCTGGTCGCGCACACCGCCATGACCCTGCGCGAGCACCTGGACGTGCCGCTGGTGAGCACCATCCACGCCACCGAGGCCGGCCGGCACCAGGGCTGGCTGCCGGAGGAGATGAACCGCACCATCCACGGCGTCGAGCAGTGGCTCAGCGCCGAGTCCGGCCGGGTCATCGTCTGCTCCGGCTACATGCGCGATGAGGTGACCGCACTCTTCGGCGTGCCGACCGGGCGGGTCGACGTGGTGCCCAACGGGGTCGAGCCGCAGCGCTGGCGGGTGCCGGTCGCCGCGGTCGCCGCCGCCCGCGCGCGGTTCGCCGGAGACGGGCCGCTGGTCACGTTCGCCGGCCGGCTGGTCTACGAGAAGGGCGTGCAGCACCTGCTCGCCGGGCTGCCCCGGCTGCGCGAGCGGCACCCCGGGCTGCGCGCGGTGATCGTCGGCGACGGGCCGTACAAGCCGGCCCTCGAAGCCGAGGTGCACCGGCTCGGCCTGGACGGCACGGTGAGCATGCCCGGCTTCCTCGGCGGGGCCGACCTGCCCGCGGTGATGGCCGCCTCGGACTGCTTCGCGGTGCCGAGCATCTACGAGCCGTTCGGCATGGTGGCCCTGGAGGGCGCCGCGGCCGGCGCGCCGCTGGCGGTGGCGCGCACCGGCGGCCTGGCCGAGATCGTCGAGCCCGGCGTCACCGGGATGACCTTCGCCCCGCAGGACCCGGACGGGCTGACCGAGGCGGTGCACGCCCTGCTGTCGGACCGGGAGCGCGCCCGCGCGCTGGCCCGCCGCGCCCGCACCATGGTCCACGAGCAGTACGGGTGGTCCGCCATCGCCGCCCGCACCGCCGCCACCTACGCCGCGGCGATCGCGGGCGACCCCGCGTTCACCGCCGCCGCGCGGAGGAGCGGATGAGCCTCGGCCGGGTGCTGCCCACCCTGCCCGAGGGCAACCTGTTCGCCGCCGCCGGCCTGCGCTGACGGACCGCATACGACGACGCGAACCGGAAGTGCCCTGGCCTGACCAGGGCACTTCCGTTCGCAACTCAAGGGCAGCGGAAGAGTCGCTGCCTCCGCCGCGCCTCGGTCGTCAAGCGCCAGGCCCGTAGCAGCCGCCTGGCGCGCTGGACGCGAGGACAGGCCCCGTCAGGCCGGCAGTGCGGACAACGCCGGCGGGTATGGAAGTCGAGCATGAAGCCGGCGGCCATGACAAGGAATGGCGGTTCTGGCACCGAAGCGCTAGTCATGCGTTCAGGGTATACGACTAGAGCGTGTGCGCACTAGGCGTCCGTGAAGCTGATACGTGACTAGTTGTCGGACACCTAGCGTCCGAGGCATGACCAAGAAGCTGCGGCTGGTCGGGTCGGCAGAGATCCGCGTACTCCTGGGCGGTGTGTCGCGCCAGCGGGTGTACCAGATCACCAACCGTCGAGACTTCCCGGAGCCTGTCGCCAAGCTCGAAATGGGCAACGTCTGGCTCGCCGAGGACGTGGAGAAGTGGATCACCGAGAAGCGTCCCGAGATGGACTAGGGACGGTGAGCCCTTGCCCTGACGGCTGGCGCGTACGCGAAAAAGGCCGCCGACCCCTCGTGGGGTCGGCGGCCTTTTGTTGCGGCTGGGGCGGGGTCAGCGATCCGCGGCCGGGGGGTAGTCGCGCTCCGGGTAGCCGGTGTAGATCTGGCGCGGGCGACCGATCTTGGTCTCCGGGTCGTTGATCATCTCGCGCCACTGGGCGATCCAGCCGGGCAGCCGGCCGAGGGCGAAGAGCACCGTGAACATCTTCGTGGGGAAGCCCATGGCCTTGTAGATCAGGCCGGTGTAGAAGTCCACGTTCGGGTAGAGCCGGCGGGAGACGAAGAAGTCGTCCGCCAGGGCGATCTCCTCCAGCTCCATCGCGATGTCCAGCAGCGGGTCCGGCTTGGCCATCCGGCCCAGCACGTCCTGCGCGGCCTTCTTCACGATGGCGGCGCGCGGGTCGTAGTTCTTGTAGACCCGGTGGCCGAAGCCCATCAGCTTCACGCCGTCCTGCTTGTCCTTCACCTTCCGCACGAAGGAGCGGACGTCGCCGCCGTCGGCCTTGATCTTCTGGAGCATCTCCAGCACGGCCTGGTTGGCGCCGCCGTGCAGCGGGCCGAAGAGGGCGTTCACGCCGGCCGAGACCGAGGCGAAGAGGTTGGCGTTGCTGGAACCGACCAACCGCACGGTCGAGGTGGAGCAGTTCTGCTCGTGGTCGGCGTGCAGGATGAACAGCATGTCCAGCACGCGGGCCATCACCGGGTCGACCTCGTACGGCTCCGCCGGGACGCCGAAGGTCATCCGGAGGAAGTTCTCCACGTAGCCCAGCGAGTTGTCCGGGTACAGCAGCGGCTGCCCGATCGACTTCTTGTAGGCGTACGACGCGATGGTGGGAACCTTCGCCATCAGCCGCACCGTGGACATCTCCACGTGCTCGGAGTCGAACGGGTCCAGGCTGTCCTGGTAGAAGGTGGAGATGGCGCTGACCGCCGACGACAGCACGGCCATCGGGTGGGCGTCGCGCGGGAAGCCGTCGAAGAAGCGGCGCATCTCTTCGTGCAGCAGCGAGTGCCGCCGGATCCGCTCGCTGAACTCGGTCAGCTGCTGCTGGGTCGGCAACTCGCCGTAGATCAGCAGGTAGGAGACCTCCAGGAAGGAGGACTTCGCGGCCAGCTGCTCGATCGGGTACCCGCGGTATCGCAGGATGCCCGCATCACCGTCGATGTAGGTGATCGCGGACGAGCAGGACGCGGTGTTGACGAAACCGGGGTCGTACGTGGTCATCCCGGTTTCCTTGAGCAGGTGGCTCACCCCGATGCCGGCGGGGCCCTCGACCGCGGACTGGACCGGCATCGACAGCTGCCCACCGGGGTGGTCGAGCTTGACTTCCGTCATGTGTTCCTCGCTTCGCCGGCAAGATCTTCGTTGAGTTGCCTTCGCTTTTACCGTAATCGCGGTATCGGGGGCACCGCTCGTCGTGGTTCCGCGGTGAGGTATGCGTCACCCGATTCCCGACTTGCCGGCTCGGAAACCCTGTGCATGATCCAGGGCAGGGCGGCAGGGACGGGGCGCGCCGGTGGCGAGGACGGTGCGGCGGGGGCGGGAAGCCGGCCTCAGGAGAGGGCGAGCCGGCGCAACGCGCCGTCGGCGCCCACCCGGTAGACGTCGAGGCGGTTGGCGCCGGCGGTGAAGAGCCGGTCGTCGGGCAGCAGCGCCGCGAAGCGCCGGCCACCCTGGTCGGGCGGCACGACCGGGACGACGGCGCCGACCGTGCCGTTGACCGCCACCGCCAGCATCGTCCCGTCCGGCACCGCGGCCGGCACGGTCCCCCAGACCAGGGCCGGCAGCTCGCCGTGGGCCGGGTTGACGGCGCGGAACGCGGCGAGGTTCGCCACCTTCGCCGTACCGCCGGCCGCCCGCTCCCCCACCCGGGTGCCCACCAGCGGATTCGGGATCGGCGTGGCCGGCGGCGACGGCACCCCGCCGGTGATCGTCACCGGCTGGCCCGGGCGGTCGTAGAAGCGCTTGTCGGCGCGCTCGCGCGGGGCCTGCCGGGCGGACCGGCCGTCCATCCGCCACGGGATCCGGATGTGGGCGTGATCGGCGATGGTGGGCAACAGGTCGACGTGCTCCCAGTTGCGGTCGTCCACCCGGGCGGCGCGCTGGCCGGGCTCCTTGACGAACATCGGCACCCAGGCCACCTGGTCGGCCGCGTGGTTGATCGCGTCCATCCCCCGGCCCTGCCAGTCCTTGCGGAAGCTCACCCCGTGGTCGGCGGTGACCAGGACGAGGGCCTTGTCATAGAGGCCGCTGGCGCGCAGCGTGCGCAGCGTCTCGCCGATCAGCCGGTCGGTGTAGCCGAGCTGGGCGAGGTGCCGCTGCCGGGCCAGGTCCACCCAGCCGGCGCCGTCGCTGGGCAGATCCTCCGGCGCGGCGTAGTGCGCCCCGGACGGCAGGTACACCCACGGCGAGTGCGGCATTAGCAGGTGCAGGAAGTGCAGGGCGGGCCGGGACGACGGGCGCAGCCCGGCCAGGAAGCTGGTGAAGCGGGCGGGCTGGTTGTCGTCGAGGGTGTCCCAGCGGAACTTCGGGTCGGCGGGCACCGGCTCGGCGGCGTCCAGGCCCGCCTCGGCCCGGGTCAGCTCGCGGTAGGAGTTCTCCGGGTCGATCCGGCTGTCCACCGGGGCGGTGACCTGGCGCAGCAGCTTGCCGCTCTCCCGGACCAGCACGCCGAGCCCCTGCTCGGGGCTGGCCGGCTGCTCGCAGCGGCTGGGCGGGCAGAGCCGGGTGATGCTCTCCTCGGCCTTGATCTCGTACAGGCCGCCGAGGGCGGTGAAGAGGTTGTCCGGGTACTGCGCGTAGTGCGGGGCGTACGGCTCGGCCGGGTAGCGGCCGGTGAGCATGGCCGGCAGCGCGTACGGCGTCCAGCCGCTGACCCCGGTGGCGTTGCGGTACCAGGTGGAACCCTGGGCCAGCTCGGCGAAGTGCGGGTAGCGGGTGGCGTCGATCCTGCCGTCCGGGCCGAGCAGCGAGACCAGCGGCAGCTCGTCCAGGACGATCATGACCACCGGCGGGTGGGCGCCCGGGCCGGCCACCCCGGCGGCGCCGGCGTGCGACCGGGGCAGCACCGACGGCCGAGGCCGGCGAGGCGAAGAG
>NZ_JAEVHJ010000267.1:0-9608 GCF_016802855.1 Micromonospora sp. ATA51
AACACCTGGATCGAGGCGTGGAACGCCGACCCGAAGCCCTTCGTCTGGACCAAGACCGCCGACGAGATCCTGGACAGCCTCGCCAACTACTGCACAAGACTTAATCAACTAACCAACGACTCGGAACACTAGACGAGTAATTCCTAAGTCGGTGCGGGGCTGCGAACGCAGCGAAGGGTGTTGATGATCCGTTTGTGACGACAGACCTCAACACCCTTCTCACCGCACTGTACGTGAAGATCGACGACTGCTGGGGCAGGCCCGCAGGGCCGGTCGGCCACCGAAGCTGTCAGACGCCGAGCTGTTGACCCTCGCGGCGGGAGGTGTCCCGAGCGCGGCATCGCACGACCGCAGCCATGTCCGCCCAAGCCGAGATGCAGGGTCGACATCTCGGCGGCCGACCTCCCTACGGCTACCGGCTGGTTGACGCCGGCCCCCACCCCAACCGGGCCCACGCTGCCTGGGGACGACGCCTGCAGCGCCTGGAACCCGACCCGGCCACCGCACCCCACGTGAGGTGGATCTTCGAACGGCGGCTCGCCGGTCGCAGCGTGGCCAGCATCGCCCGCGCCCTCAACGACAACGGCCTGCCATGCCCGTCCGGCGCGGACCCGGCACGTAACCGGCACCGCAGCGGCCAGCGCTGGATGCTGACCACCGTGGCGGCGATCCTGGGCAACCCCCCGCTACACCGGCCGGCAGGTGTGGAACCGGCAACGCACCGACCACGACGGCATCGACCTCGACGGCACCATCACGCGGCATCATGAGGTTCAGCGGTGGAACGTCGCCCCGCAGTGGGTTATCTCGCACCAGATCGCCCACCAACCACTGGTCACCGAGGAGCAGTTCGTCGCGGCCCAGGCCATCCACACCGCGCCCACCCCCACCGATGGCGCTCCTCGCCGCTACCTTCTGGCCGGCCTCGTGTACTGCGGCGTCTGCGGCCGGATCATGGACTCGCACTGGGTCCATGGCCGTCCCGGTTACCGCTGCCGCCACGGCTACACGAGCAGCACGGCCTCGCCCCGACCGAAGATCCTCTACATTCGGGAAGACCATCTGCTGGACCACATCCGCCACGACCGCGGACTGCACCGTCACCATCCCGCGCTGCGCAGCCCCGACCCGGAGAAGCTCGCCTCCTACCTGCGCACCAACAACATGATCATCGTGTGTGATCACCACACCTGGACCATCGAATCCGAGACCGCGATCCACCCGCTCCCCTGCGGGGAGCTTCCTCGCAGCCACAGCAAGAATCCCCGTCCCAACGGGACGGGGATCACGCAACACACGAAGAACCATCACGCTTCGTGTGGAAATAATGTGTCCAAAACACGAACCATTGCCCCGCCGCCGATGACGATCGGCAAGACGTTGAGGCTCACACAACTCTAGCTGTTTGGTGACCTCTTCTGGCCCGCCGAAGAGGTCACCGAGCAGGAACCCCTGGTCAGGGCGTTGCCAGCGAGATCGGGGTACCAGCCCGCGAGACGAGCGCCACCAGATGGCAGATCAGGAGATGCACGCCGATCAAACGCAGCGACGGCTGAGCTGCCGAGGCCCCGCAGGGTCGGCCGCCGGGTTGAGGTCACACTTCGGACGCGGTTGAAGATCTCACCGGCACCCGAAATGATCGTCACGGGGCACATCACCCGGCCTTGGCTTTCGACCTGCGCATCACACGACGCCCACGACGCGGACCCACGGTACGGTCTAGTCACCCACCCCGTCAGTGAGCGCCATCGGCCGAGGGTGTTGCGTACATCGGCCACGTCACCGGGCCCGAATGTGTCGTAAACCATCTTGCAGCTGCCGGTCCGACGTTGATCCAGCCGTGTGAGGTTCTCGTTGCCCTGCTACCACCGGTCATCACCCCGGTCCAGT
This sequence comes from Micromonospora sp. ATA51, assembly GCF_016802855.1. Taxonomy (NCBI): domain Bacteria; kingdom Bacillati; phylum Actinomycetota; class Actinomycetes; order Micromonosporales; family Micromonosporaceae; genus Micromonospora; species Micromonospora sp. ATA51. Next base: position 1,891 of record NZ_JAEVHJ010000267.1, read on the forward strand.
GGTGCTCATTTTCGACTCAGACCCTCGCCCATGCTCAGGACTTTGCCGGGGTTGAGGATGTTGAGCGGGTCGAGCGCGTGCTTGATGGACCGGTGAGCCGTGAGCGCCACCTCCCCCAGCTCCGCCTCGAGCCACGAGCGTTTGAGCAGTCCGACGCCGTGTTCCCCGGTGATGGTTCCGCCGAGGTCGAGACCGAGCCGCATGATCGCGCCGAACGCCTCCAGCGCCCGAGCCGCCATGTCTTCGTCGGCGGGATCGAAGACGACTGCGGGGTGCATGTTGCCGTCGCCAGCGTGGCCGGCGCAGGTAACCAGGACGCCGTGCTTCTGGCCGATTCGCGCTACCCCGCGCAACAGATCGGCAAGCCTGGCACGTGGGACACAGACATCATCGACGAGGTCGGCGCCGACCGCTTCGTGCGCGGGCCCGACCAGCCGGCGCGCCTCAATCAGAAGCTCTCCCTCGGCGGGATCCTCCGCTACGACGACCTCGCCCGCACCCAGCCGCCGGCAAACCTCGGCGAACGCATCGAGGTCTGCGGCGGCCCGATGCTCGTCGTCGGACTGGGCGATGAGGACCGCCTCGGTCTCCGGCGGGAGCCCAAGCTCCCGGTACGCCGAGACGACCTTGATGGTCGGTCCGTCCATCAACTCGAGCAGCGATGGCCGTACGCCACTGCTCAAGTAGTCGTTGACCGCGATGCATGCCGCTCCGACGTCGGTGAATATCGCGGCCGCGGTCAACGGCGTGTTCGCCTTCGGCCTAAGGCTCAGCGTCACCTCGGTGACCACTCCGAGCGTCCCCTCGGAGCCGACGAACAGGTGGGTGAGGTCGTACCCGGCCACTCCCTTCGCGGTCGCCCGGCCGGTGCGCAGCACCGAGCCGTCCGCGAGGACGACTTCCAGAGCGCGTACCCAGTCACCGGTCACGCCGTACTTCACGCAGCACAGCCCGCCGGCGTTGGTTGCGACGTTGCCGCCGATCGTCGAGCTCTCCCATGACGCCGGATCCGGCGGGTAGTAGAGGCCCCTTTCGGCGACCGCAGCCGAGAGCGTCGCGTTGACGATGCCGGGCTGCACCACGGCGATCTGCTCGCCTGAGTCGATCGCCAGGATCTGGTTCATCCGTTCGAGGCTGAGCAGCAGGCAACCGTCAACGGCGTTCGCGCCACCGGCCAGTCCGGTGCGCGCTCCCTGCGGCACGACCGGGACGCGGTGCTGCGAGGCCAGGCGCAGGACGGTGGACACCTCGGCGGTGGAGCGGACCCGCACCATTCCCGCCGCCGTGCCGGCGGGACAGAAGCTGGCCGCGTCCGTCGAGTACGTGCGCAACACGTCCGGATCGGTCAGGACGGCCCCTGGTCTGAGTTCGGCCGCGAGTTGTGCGAGCACGGCCTGGACATCGCCCACGGGCGTCCTACCCGACCTGGTAGTGGATGACGGTGGGGCGGTCGGCGGTGAGTGCCTGCGAGGCCATCCAAGCGATCTCGTCGGCGGTGGTGGCGACGACACCGTGGGCGCCGATCGCCCGCGCCAGGGCGGGGATGTCGGGCCGGTACAGGTCGACCGCCTGGGGAGTGATGCCGCGCTCGACCATCTGCTCCCGGATCTCGGCGTAGCCGCCGTTGTCGACGATCACGATCGGTAGGGCCAGCCGCTGCTCGGTCGCGGTGATGAGTTCCTGGATGCTGAACATCGCCGCGCCGTCACCGAAAAGGCCGATGACCGGGCGGGCAGGGGCTGCGAGCTTTGCCCCGATCGCCGCTGGCAGTCCGTATCCGAGAGTTGCGTAGCCGGTCGGGTAGAGCAACCTGTTGGCGGGCGTGAACGGCCAGTGGTGCACGGTGCCGTAGTAGGTGACCTGCGAGCTGTCCCCTGCCACCACCGTATCGGCGGGTAGGGCAGCGGCGAGCGCCCGCTGGATCGGCTTCCACGGTCCTGCGTCGTGGTCCGCCTCCGCCGCGATCGCGTCCCGGTGGGCCTGCGGCGGCTCGACCGGTCGTGGTGCGAACCCCTTGTCCCGCAATACCTCCAACACGTCGCCGAGGACCACGGAGGCGTCGCCGACGATGGCCAGATCGGCTTGGACGTTCTTGTGCATCTGGGCCGGGTCGAGGTCGATCCGGATGACCATCCGCTCCCCGGCGACGCCCGGCCTCAGCCTCCCACCCCAGAGGTCCGCGTCACCGACCTCACTGCCGACGATGAGCAGCACGTCGGCCTCGTCCGCCACGTCCCGGGCGGCCTCCAGCCGTACGGCGGCACCGAGCGCCGCCGGGTGCCTCTCGTCGAGTACGCCCTTGCCGTTGACCGTGGTGAGGACTGGGATGCCGTACTCCGCCATGGCGCGAATTTCGCCAGCTGCGCGGCGTGCGCCGCCACCGGCGAGGACGACGGGGCGGGTCGCAGCGGCGATCGCGACGGCGATGGCCTCGATCGCGGCGGGACCGGGCCGCACCGGGCCCGGCACGCTGCGCACCGGGGCAGGCCGGCGGGTCCACTCGCCCTCGAGCACGTCGACCGGCACCTCGAGGTGGATCGGGCGCGGACGACCGGTGGCGAACCGCTCGAAGATCGTCGCGACGACCTCCGGGATCTCGTCGACGTGCTCGACGCGGATGCTGCGCCCGCACACCGCATCGAGCGCGGCCTGCTGATTCTTGACCTCGTGCAGCCAGCCGACGTCGGCGCCCACCCTGCCTCGGGGCGGTCCGGGTGAGACGGCCAGGGTCGGCACCGAGTCGGCGTACGACGTCGCCAGCGCGGTGATGGCGTTGGTGATGCCGGGACCCGAGGTGGTGATGAACACTCCCGGGCGGCCGCTGACCCTGGCGTAACCGTCTGCGGCGTAGCCGGCGCCCTGTTCGTGCCGGGTGACCACGTGCCGGATGCCGGAGGCCGGCAGGTAACGGTAGAGCTCAAGGTTGTGGGTGCCGGGGATGCCGAACACGTCGCTAACGCCGTGCGCGACCAGCGAATCGATGACGGCCGCGCCGCCGGTCACCTCTTCACGCACGGGTGCCCCGCTGGCCGGCGGCCATCGCGCTGATCAACTCGTACGCCGCGTGCGCGGCCGCGATACCGGTGATCTCCGCGTGGTCGTACGCCGGAGCCACCTCAACGACGTCGGCGCCGACGAGGTTGAGCTCGCCGAGGGCGCGCAGGATGTTGAGCAGTTCGCGGCTGGTCAGGCCACCGGCCTCGGGCGTGCCGGTGCCGGGGGCGAAGGCCGGGTCGAGGACGTCAATGTCGAGCGAGACGTAGGTCGGCCGGTACCCAACGCGGGCCTTGATGCGGTCGACCGCACCGCGCCAGCCGAGGTCGTCCATGTCGTGCGAGCCGATGACCTGAAAGCCGAGCACGCCGTCGTCGGTGAGGTCCTTGCGGGAGTAGAGCGGACCGCGGATGCCGACGTGCATGCTGCCCGTCCGGTCGATGAGGCCCTCTTCGCTGGCGCGCCTGAACGGTGTGCCGTGGGTGACCGGCGCACCGAAGTAGGTGTCCCAGGTGTCCAGGTGGGCGTCGAAATGCACGACCGCCACCGGCCCGTGCAGCTCGTGCATGACCCGCAGCAGCGGCAGGGCGATGGTGTGGTCGCCGCCGATGGTCATCAGCTTGGCGCCGGTGCCGACGATCGCCCTCGCACCCTCGTCGATCTGGCGGATCGCCTCTGCGATGTCGAAGGGGTTGCAGCCGATATCGCCGGCGTCCGCGACCTGTTGTACGGCGAACGGTTCGATGTCCTGGACCGGGTTGTAGTCGCGTAGCAGCTTAGATGCGGCGCGCACATGCCCGGGTCCGAACCGCGCGCCGGGTCGGTAGCTGACACCGGAGTCGAAAGGGACGCCGACGATCGCGACATCCGCCCGGTCCACCTCATCCATCCTGGGCAGCCGCGCGAACGTGGCCGGGCCGCCGTACCGGGGGGTGACGGTGGCGTCGACCGGTCCGCGATGTTGGGTGAAAGTCATCTGTTCACAGCACTTTCGAGAGAAACGCCTGGGTGCGGCGGTGTTGGGGATTGCCGAAAACCTCACCGGGGCTGCCTTGTTCGACGATGACGCCGTCGTCCATGAAGATCGCCCGATCGCAGACCTCCCTGGCGAACCCGATCTCGTGGGTGACGACGATCATGGTCATCCCGTCGGCGGCGAGGTTCTTCATCACGTCGAGCACCTCGCCAACGAGTTCGGGATCGAGCGCCGACGTCGGCTCGTCGAAGAGCATCAGCCGCGGTTTCATCGCCAGGGCGCGGGCAATGGCCACCCGCTGCTGTTGACCCCCGGAAAGCTCACCGGGGTAAGCGGCGGCGCGCTCGGCCAGGCCAACCCGGTCGAGCAGTTCGAGGGCGTACGACCGGGCGCCCTCCCGGCTCTCACCCTTGACGTAGATGGGGGCTTCCATGACGTTTTCCAGCGCCGTGCGATGCGGGAAGAGGTTGAACCGCTGAAACACCATGCCCACATCCCGCCGGGCCGCCGCCACCTCGCGCGGTCGCAGCTCATACTTCTTCCCGCCGTGCCGCCGGTAGCCCACAAGCTGGCCGTTGACGCTGATCTCACCACCGTCGATGGACTCGAGGTGGTTGATGCAGCGTAGGAAGGTGCTCTTGCCCGATCCGGACGGCCCGAGCAGCGATACGACCTCGCCGGCGGCGACCGACAGGTCGATGCCCTTGAGCACTTCGTTGTCGCCGTAGGACTTGCGCACCCTGCGTGCCTCGACCATGGCGGTCATCAGCGGCCTCCGATCGCCAGTCGGATGCGTTTGCGGGCGAAGGCCCCCGTGCCCCGGCTCATCCGCCGCTCGATTCGCGTCTGCACGAAGGTGAGCACGGTGGTAAGCACGAGGTACCAGATGCTCGCGACGATGAGCAGCGGGATCTGCTGGAAGTTGCGACCGTAGATCAGCTGAGCGGTCGTCATCAGCTCGGGAAGCCCGATGACCAGGACGAGCGAGGTCAGCTTGAGCATCGAGATCGTCTCGTTCGCGGTCGGTGGGACGATCAGCCGGCCGGCCTGGGGCAGCACCACCCGACGGTAGGTGACCCAGGGGCTCATTCCCAGGGCGTGAGCCGCCTCGGTCTGCCCACGGTCCACGGAACCGATTCCGGCCCGGACGATCTCGGCCATGTACGCCGCCTCGTTCAGGCCGAGCCCGAGAATCGCGGCGGTGAACTGCGTGATCAACGTGTTGGTGGGGACGCTGGCGAACGAGGGCCCGAAGGGGATGCCGATGCTGATCTGCGGGAGGACGGTCCCGAGGAAGAACCAGAAGAGCAGTTGTACGAGGATCGGCGTGCCTCGGAACAGCCAGACGTACCCGGCGCTCACCGCGCGCAGCAACGGGTTGTGGGACAGGCGCATGATCGCGAGCGCCGTACCGAGGACAACGCCGACGAGCATCGCGACGATGGTCAGCTCAAGGGTCAACAGCAGACCGCGCAGGATCGACCTCTCGAACAGGTAGCCGACCACCAGTTCGAGGCGGAGCTTGGGCGAGGTCGTGACGAAGTGGACGAACATCGCGGCGAGGACGGCGAGAATCGCGGCCGCGACCCACCGACCGGGGTGCCGCAGCCGGACGATGGGCTCGTCCGCGTGGCCCGCCCCGGTCGGGGTGATGGTCTCGCTGGTCATCGCCGGTCACTGCCCGGTGTTGATCGGCGCGCCCTTGAGTGTCTGGTCCTGGAGGTTCCACTTGGCCAGGAGCGCATCGTAGGTTCCCGAGTCGATCACCTTCTTGAGCGCGGCCTGCGCGGCGTCGCGCAGCTTGGGGTTGTTCTTCGGCACGGGGATGCCGACCGGCAGCGTGCCGAAGGGCTTCGCGTCCACCTGGAACGCCTCGGGCGAGGTCTTGACGTTGTAGGCGAGCGTCAGGTCCAGAGCGACCACGGCGTCGGCGCGGCCAGACTGCAGCGCCTGGACGGCGCTGGCCTGGTCGGGGAAGGGCTGCTTGTTTACCGCGGGCTTGCCTGCGGCAGTGCATTCCTTGGTGATGTCGTCGACGGACAGGTCGCCGGTCGAGCTCTTCTCGACCGCAGCCGTCCTGCCACACAGGTCGAGCTTGTCCTTGAGCCCCTTGGGGTTGCCCTTGGCGACCATGAAGGTGACGCCGGAATTGAGGTAGTCGACGAAGTCCACGGTCTCCTGGCGCGCCTTCTTGTCGATCATGCTGGTGAGGGCCAGGTCGTAGCGGCCGGCGTTGAGGCCGCCGATGATGCCGTCGAAGTTCGTGTTCTGGAAGTCGAACTTCACCCCGAGCACCTGACCGAGAGCCGCGCCCAAGTCGGCGTCGAAGCCGATGACGGTCTTGTTGTCGGTGTCGAAGAACTCCATAGGCGGGAAGCTCACCCCCGACGCGACGCGCACCTTTCCGGCGGACTTGATCACGTCCGGAAGCATCGCGGCGATCGCGTCGTCCTTGGTCAGCGTCGTAGCCGTGGCGGATGACGCCCCGGCGCCGTTCGTTGGAGCGGAGGCGGGGCCGGCCGCGTCCGGGGCGCGCAACCGGAGACGGCAGTCACGGTGGCGAGAGCGCCGGCGAGTACGAGATGACGAAGCCGCATGATGATCTCCAACGTTGGGGGTTTCATAGGAGACAACAAAGGTTGCTAAGGAGCATCGGGGGCGACATCATGTGATGTCAAGGGATCGGGCCGAGAATGGCCATCTCCTGGTCAGAAGTTGTGGAGGAATTACCCGCATGCGACCGCTGCCGGTGTCACCGACAAACAACGAGGTCCGCATCGGCGCGAAGCTGCGCGCCGCTCGCAAGGCACACGGGTTCACGCTCGACCAGCTCGCCGCGGCCGCCGGTCTGACCAAGGGCTTCCTCAGCCGCGTGGAGCGGGACGAGACGTCGCCCAGCGTGGCGTCGCTGATCACGCTCTGCGAAGTGATGAGCCTCGACGTCGGCTCGCTCTTCACCGCCTCTGATGCCACCCTGGTGCGCCGGGAAACAGCGCCCGCGATCAATCTCGGCGGTACCGGGGTCAGCGAACGACTCATGACCCCACGACGAGAGCCCAGGCTCCAGCTCATTCATACGGTCGCCGAGCCGGGCGGCACCGGTGGTACGGAGTTCTACACGATCAACTGCCAGCTCGAGGTGGTTTACGTGCTCAAGGGCGCGGTCGACGTCATCTTCACCGATCGACGCCAGAGACTCGCGGCCGGAGACGCCTTGACCTTCGCCGGCAACGAGCCGCACACGTGGATCAACACCAGCCAGACCCGCAGCGCCGAACTGATCTGGGTGCTGGCGCCCGCCCCGTGGAGCGGCAGCGCCTAAGGTCGGGTCGCCCGGCGGGATTTCACCCCCGGGCTCCCACAGAACCGTGCGTAACAGTCTCCCGTTACACGGCTCTTGTCATCCTGATCACCAGAAACGCGGTGTCCATGCCCAGTGGGCGAAGAGCCTCGGGTACTGGCGGGTGATGCGCTGCCAGCACTGTTGGGCCTTCCTGAACGGCCGCAGTCGTTTGTACTTCTTGCGGATCCAGCGCACCAGGTCAGGGTCATTGCGTTGTCGGGATGCTGCTGGTCACGGCGGTGATGAGGTCGTGGGGGCGGCGGTTCGCGCGTCGGGTGGCGCGGGCGATGTTGGCCTCGCCGTTGGTGCGGTGGTAGCCGATCGAGGTGTTACGCAGGGTCGCGAGGACGGCGGGTCCGGTGCCGGTCCGGGCTTGGTGGAGATCTTCACGGAAAGTGACGTCCC
>NZ_JAEVHJ010000268.1:0-9573 GCF_016802855.1 Micromonospora sp. ATA51
TCGGCACGGAGACCACCTACACGGTCGCGAAGAACACGCTGGCCAAGCGTGCGGCGACCGAGGCGGGCATCTCCGGCCTCGACGAGCTGTTCACCGGTCCTACCGCGCTGACTTTCGTTTCGGGCGACGTCGTCGAGGCGGCGAAGGGGCTTCGCGACTTCGCGAAGGCCAACCCGAAGCTGGTCATCAAGGGCGGTGTCTTCGAGGGCAAGGCCATTTCCGCGGCCGAGGTCACGAAGCTCGCCGACCTGGAGTCCCGCGAGGTGCTGCTGGCCAAGCTGGCTGGCGCGATGAAGGGCAACCTGAGCAAGGCCGCGGCCCTGTTCCAGGCTCCGCTCTCCAAGACCGCCCGTCTGGCGGCCGCCCTGCAGGACAAGCGCGAGAAGGAGGGCGCCGAGGCGGCCTGAGGCCTCCCGGCGCACCCACGTTCTTAGTTTTCACCTTTAGAAAGGACGCCAGACATGGCGAAGCTCAGCACCGACGAGCTGCTCGACGCGTTCAAGGAGATGACGCTGATCGAGCTCTCCGAGTTCGTGAAGCAGTTCGAGGAGACCTTCGAGGTCACCGCCGCGGCCCCGGTCGCCATGGGCGTTGCCGCCCCGGGTGCCGCGCCGGCCGAGGCCGAGCCGGAGAAGGACGAGTTCGACGTCATCCTCGACGCCGACGGTGGCAAGAAGATCCAGGTCATCAAGGTCGTGCGTGAGCTGACCGGCCTGGGCCTCAAGGAGGCCAAGGACCTGGTCGAGGCCGCTCCGAAGGCCGTCCTGGAGAAGGCCAACAAGGAGACCGCCGAGAAGGCCAAGGCCAAGCTCGAGGGCGAGGGTGCCAAGGTCACCCTCAAGTGACCTTGCGTACGACCTGACGCGCGTCCGGCTCACGTGAGCCGGGGCACAACCGCGTCGCGGCGGGCGGTGATCCGGGAACGGATCGCCGCCCGCTGTGGTTGGTGGTTCCGGTGGCAGCGGCGTGAGCAGCGCGTCCGGCGTCCGGCGTACCCCCGCACAGCGGGTCCTGTCGGTAGTCCGTCGGTGGGAAAGACACCCCGACCGGTAACCGGCCCTTGACGCGACACCGGGCTGACAGGCACGCTGACACCAGCAAGAACTTCCGCGCTTGCAACGGCCACCTCTCGGGTAATGGCAACGGCAGCACCACCGCCCGCGGCACCCGAGCGGACCGGCAGGAACATCGCGTTCCGAGCGGCCCGGTAGACCCGGTTTTCCGAGGTCCCGAGGCGTGTTCCGCGATGACCTGCGGGGTGGGCTGGACAGCGGTTAGCCTCTCGGCTACACTGCTAGTTTGCGCTGCCTTCCGACTAGTCCCCTGCTCGGAAATGTCCGTTTGCGGATATTTCTGGTGGGGTCATTGGAGTGCACGCGTACCAGCCGTTCTGCAGCACCGGTCCTCGGAAGGACGCATCTTGGCAGCTTCCCGCCCTGCGAAGACCAGTCGTACGTCGAGCGCTTTCGCTCCCCGCCGAGTTTCATTCGGCAGGATCACCGAACACCTCGAGGTCCCCAACCTCCTCGCCATTCAGAACGAGTCCTTCGACTGGCTCGTCGGCAACGAGGCTTGGCAGGGCCGGTCGGCGGACGACCCGCACGCACGCTCGGGTCTCGCGGAGATCCTCGAAGAGATCAGTCCCATTGAGGACTTCTCCGGCACCATGTCGCTCTCCTTCTCGGCTCCGCGCTTCGACGAGGTCAAGGCCTCGATCGAGGAGTGCAAGGAGAAGGACCTGACCTACTGCGCGCCGCTGTTCGTGACCGCGGAGTTCACCAACAACACCACTGGCGAGATCAAGAGCCAGACGGTGTTCATGGGTGACTTCCCGATGATGACGCCGAAGGGCACCTTCATCATCAACGGCACCGAGCGCGTCGTGGTCAGCCAGCTCGTCCGGTCCCCGGGCGTGTACTTCGACAAGCAGCCGGACAAGACCTCCGACCGCGACCTCTCCAGCGTCAAGGTCATCCCGAGCCGGGGTGCCTGGCTGGAGTTCGACATCGACAAGCGCGACACGGTCGGCGTTCGCATCGACCGCAAGCGCCGGCAGGCCGTCACCGTCCTGCTCAAGGCCATCGGGTGGTCCGCGGAGCAGATCCGTGAGAAGTTCGGCTGGTCCGAGCTGATGATGACCACGCTCGAGAAGGACCACATCGCCGGCCAGGACGAGGCGCTGCTCGACATCTACCGGAAGCTCCGCCCTGGCGAGCCGCCGACCCGTGAGAACGCCCAGACCCTGCTCGACAACCTCTTCTTCAACCCGAAGCGGTACGACGTCGCCAAGGTCGGGCGCTACAAGTTCAACAAGAAGCTCGAAGTCGACGTGCCGATCACCACCGGCACGCTCACCGAGGACGACATCGTCGCCACCGTGGAGTACCTCTGCCGGCTGCACGCCGGCGAGGACGGCTACGAGGCCGACGACATCGACCACTTCGGCAACCGTCGCCTGCGTACCGTGGGCGAGCTGATCCAGAACCAGGTCCGGGTCGGTCTTTCCCGGATGGAGCGGGTCGTCCGCGAGCGGATGACCACCCAGGACGTCGAGGCGATCACGCCGCAGACCCTGATCAACATCCGCCCGGTGGTGGCGGCGATCAAGGAGTTCTTCGGCACGTCGCAGCTGTCCCAGTTCATGGACCAGACCAACCCGCTGGCGGGTCTGACCCACCGGCGCCGGCTGAGCGCGCTCGGCCCGGGTGGTCTGTCCCGGGAGCGGGCCGGCTTCGAGGTCCGTGACGTGCACCCGTCCCACTACGGCCGGATGTGCCCGATCGAGACGCCGGAAGGCCCGAACATCGGTCTGATCGGCGCCCTGTCCACCTTCGCCCGGGTCAACCCGTTCGGCTTCATCGAGACGCCGTACCGGAAGGTCGTCGAGGGTCGGGTCACCGACCAGATCGACTACCTGACCGCGGACGAGGAGGACCGGTTCGTCAAGGCGCAGGCCAACGCGCCGCTGAAGGCGGACGGCACGTTCGCCGAGGACCGCGTCCTGGTCCGCCGTAAGGGCGGCGAGACCGAGGACGTCGCGCCGGGCGCCGTGGACTACATGGACGTCTCGCCGCGGCAGATGGTCTCGGTCGCGACCGCGATGATCCCGTTCCTCGAGCACGACGACGCGAACCGCGCGCTGATGGGCGCGAACATGCAGCGCCAGGCGGTGCCGCTGGTCAAGGCCGAGGCTCCGCTGGTCGGCACCGGCATGGAGTACCGCGCCGCCGTCGACGCCGGTGACGTCGTCGTCGCCGAGGTCGGCGGTGTCATCGAGGACCTCTGCGCCGACTACATCACCGTCCACCAGGACGACGGCCACCGCCGGACGTACCTGCTGCACAAGTTCCGCCGCTCCAACGCCGGCTCCTGCGTCAACCAGAAGCCGGTCGTCTTCGAGGGCGACCGCGTCGAGGCCGGTCAGGTCATCGCCGACGGTCCGTGCACCGACGAGGGCGAGATGGCGCTCGGGCGCAACCTGCTCGTGGCGTTCATGTGCTGGGAGGGCCACAACTACGAGGACGCGATCATCCTGTCGCAGCGCCTCGTGCAGCAGGACGTGCTCACCTCGATCCACATCGAGGAGCACGAGGTCGACGCCCGGGACACCAAGCTCGGCCCGGAGGAGATCACCCGCGACATCCCGAACGTCAGCGAGGAGATGCTCGCCGACCTCGACGAGCGCGGGATCATCCGGATCGGCGCCGAGGTCGTCCCCGGCGACATCCTGGTCGGCAAGGTCACGCCGAAGGGCGAGACCGAGCTGACCCCGGAGGAGCGGCTGCTCCGCGCGATCTTCGGTGAGAAGGCGCGCGAGGTCCGGGACACCTCGCTGAAGGTGCCGCACGGCGAGACCGGCACGGTCATCGGGGTGCGTACCTTCTCCCGCGAGGACGGCGACGAGCTGCCGCCGGGCGTCAACGAGCTGGTCCGGGTGTACGTCGCCCAGAAGCGCAAGATCCAGGACGGTGACAAGCTCGCGGGCCGGCACGGCAACAAGGGCGTCATCTCCAAGATCCTGCCGATCGAGGACATGCCGTTCCTGGAGGACGGCACCCCGGTCGACATCGTGCTCAACCCGCTGGGTGTGCCCTCCCGGATGAACATCGGCCAGGTCCTGGAGACCCACCTCGGCTGGGTCGCCAAGACCGGCTGGAGCGTGGAGGGCGACGACGCGGCGTGGAAGAAGCAGCTGCGCTCGATCGACGCCCACGAGTCCGAGCCGGACACCAACGTGGCCACTCCGGTCTTCGACGGTGCCCGCGAGGAGGAGATCTCCGGTCTGCTCTCGTCGACCCTGCCCAACCGGGACGGCAAGCAGCTGATCGGCTCCTCCGGCAAGGCGCAGCTGTTCGACGGTCGCTCCGGCGAGCCGCTGCCGGACCCGATCGCGGTCGGCTACATCTACATCCTGAAGCTCAACCACCTGGTCGACGACAAGATCCACGCCCGGTCGACCGGCCCGTACTCGATGATCACGCAGCAGCCGCTGGGTGGTAAGGCGCAGTTCGGTGGCCAGCGCTTCGGTGAGATGGAGTGCTGGGCGATGCAGGCGTACGGCGCCGCCTACGCCCTGCAGGAACTGCTGACCATCAAGTCCGACGACGTCCTCGGCCGGGTCAAGGTCTACGAGGCGATCGTCAAGGGCGAGAACATCCCCGAGCCGGGCATCCCGGAGTCGTTCAAGGTGCTGCTCAAGGAGCTGCAGTCGCTGTGCCTCAACGTCGAGGTGCTCTCCAGCGACGGTGTGGCCCTGGAGATGCGCGAGACCGACGACGAGGTGTTCCGGGCCGCGGAGGAGCTGGGCATCGACCTGTCCCGGCGCGAGCCGAGCTCGGTCGAAGAGGTCTGAGGTGAGCGGTCGGGAGCCGGCTCGCCGGCTCCCGATCCGCCCACCCACTAGCTAAGCAGTACAGACGACGACATAGGGGACATAGTGCTCGACGTCAACTTCTTCGACGAGCTGCGCATCGGCCTCGCCACCGCCGACGACATCCGTCAGTGGTCGCACGGTGAGGTCAAGAAGCCTGAGACGATCAACTACCGCACGCTCAAGCCGGAAAAGGACGGGCTCTTCTGCGAGAAGATCTTCGGTCCGCAGCGGGACTGGGAGTGCTACTGCGGTAAGTACAAGCGGGTCCGCTTCAAGGGCATCATCTGCGAGCGCTGCGGCGTCGAGGTGACCCGTTCCAAGGTCCGTCGTGAGCGGATGGGGCACATCGAGCTGGCCGCTCCGGTGACCCACATCTGGTACTTCAAGGGCGTGCCGAGCCGGCTGGGCTACCTGCTGGACCTGGCCCCCAAGGACCTCGAGAAGATCATCTACTTCGCCTCGTACGTCGTGACGAGCGTGGACGCCGAGTCGCGTCACCGTGACCTCTCGACCATCGAGAACGAGATCCTGGCCGAGAAGCGGCAGGCCGAGAACAGCCGCGACTCGGAGATCGAGAAGCGGGCCGCCAAGCTCGAGGCCGACCTGGCCGAGCTGGAGGCCGAGGGTGCCAAGGCGGACGTCCGGCGCAAGGTCAAGGAGGGCGGAGAGCGCGAGATGCGCCAGATCCGCGACCGGGCCCAGCGCGAGATCGACCGCCTCGACGAGGTCCTCGACACCTTCCGCAAGCTCGAGCCGAAGCAGCTGGTCACCGACGAGCTGCTCTACCGCGAGCTGCGCGACCGCTTCGGCGAGTACTTCACCGGCGGCATGGGCGCCGAGGCCATCAAGGCCCTGGTCCAGAACATGGACCTGGATGCCGAGGCCGATAGCCTGCGCGAGACCATCCGCTCCGGCAAGGGCCAGCGGAAGATCCGGGCGCTCAAGCGGCTGAAGGTCGTCGCGGCGTTCCAGAACACCCGCAACTCGCCGCTCGGCATGGTGCTGGACTGCGTCCCGGTCATCCCGCCGGACCTGCGTCCGATGGTGCAGCTGGACGGTGGCCGCTTCGCGACCTCCGACCTGAACGACCTGTACCGCCGGGTGATCAACCGGAACAACCGCCTCAAGCGGCTGATCGACCTCGGCGCGCCCGAGATCATCGTCAACAACGAGAAGCGGATGCTCCAGGAGGCCGTCGACGCGCTGTTCGACAACGGCCGCCGTGGCCGGCCGGTCACCGGCCCGGGTAACCGCCCGCTGAAGTCGCTCTCCGACATGCTCAAGGGCAAGCAGGGCCGGTTCCGCCAGAACCTGCTGGGCAAGCGCGTCGACTACTCCGGCCGTTCGGTCATCGTGGTCGGCCCGAAGCTCAAGCTGCACCAGTGCGGCCTGCCCAAGCAGATGGCGCTGGAGCTGTTCAAGCCGTTCGTGATGAAGCGGCTGGTCGACCTCAACCACGCGCAGAACATCAAGTCCGCCAAGCGGATGGTCGAGCGGCAGCGGCCGGTCGTGTGGGACGTGCTGGAAGAGGTCATCGGCGAGCACCCGGTGCTGCTGAACCGCGCGCCGACCCTGCACCGGCTGGGCATCCAGGCCTTCGAGCCGCAGCTGGTCGAGGGCAAGGCCATCCAGATCCACCCGCTGGTCTGCACCGCGTTCAACGCCGACTTCGACGGTGACCAGATGGCGGTGCACGTGCCGCTGTCCGCCGAGGCCCAGGCCGAGGCGCGGATCCTGATGCTCTCGTCGAACAACATCCTGAAGCCGGCCGACGGCAAGCCGGTCACCATGCCCACCCAGGACATGGTCATCGGCCTGTACCACCTCACCCACCTCACCCCCGGTGAGAAGGGCGAGGGCCGGGCGTTCAGCTCGGACGCCGAGGCCCGGATGGCGTTCGACAACGGCGAGCTGCACCTGCAGGCTCCGGTCAAGATCCGGCTGCGCGGCGTCATCGGTGTCGACAACGGCGCCGGCGCCGAGCCGTGGACCGCGCCGGAGGGTTGGGTCGAGGGCGAGCCGCTGACGGTGGACACCACCCTCGGTCGGGTGCTGTTCAACGAGACGCTGCCGCAGGGCTACCGCTTCGTGAACTACGAGATCCGCAAGGGTCAGCTCTCCGCGATCGTCAACGACCTCGCCGAGCGCTTCCCGAAGGTTGCCCTCGCGGCCACCCTCGACGGGCTCAAGGAGGCCGGTTTCCACTGGGCCACCTGGTCCGGCGTGACGATCGGCATGGAGGACGTCATCGCTCCGCCGCGCAAGCGGGAGATCCTGGAGCGGTACGAGGCGGAGGCCGACCGGATCGACAAGCAGTACCAGCGTGGTCTGATGACCGCCGAGGAGCGTCGCGGCGAGCTCATCGAGATCTGGACCAAGGCGACCAACGAGGTCGCCAAGGAGATGGACACCGCGCTGCCGCAGGAGAACCCGCTGTGGAAGATGATCAACTCGGGTGCCCGCGGTAACCTGCTCCAGCTCCGGCAGATCGCGGCGATCCGTGGTCTGGTGGCCAACCCCAAGGGTGAGATCATCCCGCGGCCGATCAAGGCCTCGTACCGGGAGGGTCTGTCCGTGCTGGAGTACTTCATCTCCACGCACGGTGCCCGTAAGGGTCTCGCGGACACCGCCCTGCGTACCGCCGACTCGGGTTACCTGACCCGTCGTCTGGTGGACGTCTCGCAGGACGTCATCATCCGTGAGGAGGACTGCGGCACCGACCGCGCCATCCCGATGCAGATCGGCGAGCGGCTCGACGGCAAGCTGGTGGTCCACACCCACGCCGAGACCAGCGTGCACGCCCGGACCCTGGCCGACGACATCAAGGGGCCGGACGGCACCGTCGTCGCCGAGCGGGGTCAGGACCTCAACTCGATCCTGGTCGACAGGATCGTCGCGGCCGGGGTGGAGACGGTGCGGGTGCGCAGCGTGCTCACCTGCGAGTCGAAGCTGGGCGTCTGCGCGGCCTGCTACGGCCGTTCGCTGCCGACCGGCAAGTCGGTCGACATCGGCGAGGCGGTCGGCATCATCGCCGCCCAGTCCATCGGTGAGCCGGGTACCCAGCTGACGATGCGTACCTTCCACACCGGTGGTGTCGCGGGTGAGGACATCACCCAGGGTCTGCCGCGTGTCCAGGAGATCTTCGAGGCCCGGGTTCCGAAGGGTAAGGCGCCCATCGCCGACACCCCCGGCCGGATCCGGATCGAGGACGGCGAGCGGTCCCGGAAGATCATCGTGGTGCCGGACGACGGCAGCGACGAGATCGTCTACGACAAGATCTCCAAGCGGGTCAAGCTGCGGACCCACGACGGCGGTCACGTCGAGGTCGGCGAGAAGCTCACCGAGGGCACCATCGACCCGCACGAGCTGCTGCGCATCCTCGGCCCGCGCGCGGTCCAGGTCCACCTGACCCAGGAGGTCCAGGAGGTCTACCGCTCGCAGGGTGTGCTCATCCACGACAAGCACATCGAGATCATCATCCGCCAGATGCTCAAGCGGGTGACGGTCATCGACTCCGGCTCGACCGAGTTCCTGCCGGGCGTGCTGGTCGACCGGGCGCTCTTCGAGTCGGAGAACCGCCGGCTCGTCGGCGAGGGCGGCGAGCCCGCCGCCGGTCGCCCGGTGCTGATGGGTATCACCAAGGCCTCGCTGGCCACCGACTCCTGGCTCTCGGCGGCCTCCTTCCAGGAGACCACCCGGGTGCTGACCGACGCGGCGATCAACTCGCGCAGCGACTCGCTCGTCGGCCTCAAGGAGAACGTGATCATCGGTAAGCTCATCCCGGCCGGTACGGGCATCAGCAAGTACCGCAACGTCCGGGTCGAGCCGACCGAGGAGGCGAAGGCCAAGGTCTACTCGATGACCGGCTACCCGGAGACCGACTACGGGTTCGGGCCGGCCAGCGGCCAGGCGGTGCCGCTGGACGACTTCGACTTCGGGTCGTACCGCTAACCAGCAGTACACGACGAGGCCCCCGGCACCCGCCGGGGGCCTCGTCGTGTCCGTGGAGTTCATGCGACGCGTGGGGGAGCGGGCGGGCGGTCCGGGCCGCCGGCCGGGCCGGCGGGGCATGATGGGGACATGACGACGGCACCCGGGCCGGCACCGGTCGCCCAGCACGGTCCGCGCCACCCGCTCGACCCCGAGCCGACCCGGTCGACGAAGGCCCGCGCGGTCTTCGCCCTGGGCCTGATCGGGGCGTTGACCGGGCTCTTCGTCGGTGGCGTGGTGCCGTCGACGATCGCCCTCCAGCTCGCCCGGCAGGCGCGTCGGGAGGCGTACGCCTCCGGCGGCTTCCTGACTGGCGGGGAGCGGCTGCGGCGGGGGGAACGGCTGGCCTGGACGGGCCTGGTGCTGGCGGCCGTGGCGGTGGTGGCGGCGGTGGTGATCGGGGTCGTCCGGCTCGCCGACGCGCCTTTCGGGCACGACTACGCCCCGAACGTCGACTGACCGCCCGGGCGGAGGAGCCGTCCGTGCCCGGACCCGCCCGCAGGACCCGCGGCGGTAGCCTGACCCGTGTCCGCCGCGCGGCGGGTGAGCCACTTCCACAGGAGGACCCCGTGACGGAACCGGCCCCATCGCCGGCAGGCGACCCCACCCGGTCCGTCGCCGGGTCGGACGCCGCCGGGCCGGATGCCGCCGGGTCGACGCCGGGCGGGGAGCCCACCAGCCCGTGGGCCGCGCCGGGGGCCGGGCTCGAC
>NZ_JAEVHJ010000269.1:0-9567 GCF_016802855.1 Micromonospora sp. ATA51
CTCACCACTGGCGCGGGCCCTCCACCGCGCGGTGGAGTGGCCCCGGAGCGGATGGCAGCCGGTTACTCGACGGTGACCGACTTGGCCAGGTTGCGCGGCTGGTCGACGTCGTGCCCTCGGGCGGCGGCGATCTCGGCGGCGAGCACCTGGAGCGGCACCGTGGTGACCAGCGGGGCCAGCAGGGTCGGCGTACGCGGCACGTAGATCAGGTGGTCGGCGTAGCGGACGACCGCCTCGTCGCCCTCCTCCGCGATCACGATGGTCCGGGCGCCCCGGGCGCGGACCTCCTGGATGTTGGAGACGACCTTGTCGTGCAGCATGCCCCGGCCGACCGGCGACGGGACCACGCAGATCACCGGGGTGCCCTTGTCGATCAGCGCGATCGGGCCGTGCTTCAGCTCGCCCGCGGCGAAGCCCTCGGCGTGCATGTACGCCAGCTCCTTGAGCTTGAGCGCGCCCTCCAGGGCCACCGGGTAGCCGACGTGCCGGCCGATGAAGAGCACCGTCGGCTCGGACTTCAGCTCGCGGGCCAGCTCGCGGACCGGCTCGATCCGGTCGAGCAGCTCGCGCAGCTTGCCGGGCATCTCCTGGAGCTGGGCGACCACCGCACCCACCTCGTCGGCGAACTTGATCCCACGCACCTGGGCCAGGTGCAGGCCGATCAGGTAGCAGGCGACGAGCTGGGTGAGGAACGCCTTGGTGGAGGCGACCGCGATCTCCGGGCCGCCGTGGGTGTAGAGCACGGCGTCCGACTCGCGGGGGATCGTCGAGCCGTTGGTGTTGCAGATGGCCAGCACCCGGGCCTTCTGCTCCTTGGCGTGGCGCAGCGCCATCAGGGTGTCCATGGTCTCGCCGGACTGCGAGATCACCACGATCAGGGTGGACCGGTCGAGGACCGGGTCGCGGTAGCGGAACTCGCTGGCCAGCTCGACCTCGCAGGGGATGCGGGTCCAGTGCTCGATGGCGTACTTGGCGACCAGCCCGGAGTGGTACGCGGTGCCGCAGGCGACGATGAAGATCTTGTCGACGTCGCGCAGGTCCTGCTCGCTGAGGCGGACCTCGTCGAGGGCGATCTCACCGGTCTCGGTGAGCCGGCCGAGCAGCGTGTCGGCGATCGCCTGCGGCTGCTCCTCGATCTCCTTGAGCATGAACCAGTCGTAACCGCCCTTCTCGGCGGCCGAGGCGTCCCAGTCGATGTGGAAGTCCTTGCCGGTGGCGGGCTGCCCGGCGAAGTCGGTGATCTCGATGCTGTCCGTGGTGATCAGGACGATCTGGTCCTGGCCCAGCTCGACCGCGTCGCGGGTGTGCTCGATGAACGCGGCCACGTCGCTGGCCAGGAAGTTCTCCCCGTTGCCGCGGCCGACGACCAGCGGCGAGTTGCGCCGGGCGCCGACCACCGCACCGGGGATGCCGGCGTCGGCGGCGAGCAGGGTGAAGGCGCCCTCCAGCCGCCGGCAGACCACCCGCATGGCGGAGGCGAGCAGCTGCGGGCTGTCCACCTCGCCGGCCGAGCGCAGGTCGGCCAGCGCGGCGGAGAGCAGGTGGGCGGCGCACTCGGTGTCGGTGTCGCTGGCGAACTCGACGCCGTCGGCCTCGAGCTCGGCGCGGAGCTTCGCGAAGTTCTCGATGATGCCGTTGTGGATCACCGCGACGCGGCCGTCGGGGGCGACGTGCGGGTGGGCGTTGCGGTCGGTGGGGCCGCCGTGGGTGGCCCAGCGGGTGTGGCCGATACCGGTGGTGCCGTCACCGATGCCGATCGGGCTGGCGGCGCAGGACTCCGGGTCGACGGCGGCGCGCTCGGCGAGCACCTTTTCCAGGTTGGCCAGCTTGCCGGCCTTCTTCTCGGTCAGCAGCTCGTCGTCGCAGACGATGGCGACGCCGGCCGAGTCGTAGCCGCGGTACTCCAGCCGCCGCAGTCCGTCGAGCACGATGCCGAGCGCCGGGCGCGCGCCGGCGTAACCCACGATTCCACACATGGCCCCGAGCCTAACCCAGTTCCGCTCATCGCGTGTGCGCGGAAGTGCGGTAATCGATCACTGAATTTGAGCGTTCAGGTGAACACCACCGAAGGATCGGACATATCACCCAGCCCGGATGGCCCCGCGCCGACCGGTCGGGGGGACGACCGCGCCGGCCCGGGCGGCAGGGCGTCCCGTCCTCGCGGACGCGCGCCCGCGTAGATTGGGGCTCTCCTGCCGGGGCGATGCCGCACCCCCGGCACGCCACCCCGGCGCGGACGTTCTCCGCGCCCGTCCCCTGCGAGCCGAACTGATGTCCGAGGCGACGCCACCCCCCGACCCACAGCCGCCGGCGGGCGCGGTCCCGGCCGGCCCGACAGCCGCGCCCGAACCGTGGGTGCCGCGCGTCGACCCGTTCGGCGGGCCGACGGCCGCCGAGCCGCGGCAGGACGGGCCGACCACCACGGACGAGGGCGAGAACGAGGACCCGGACGCGGAGGCGGCCGAGGGCGGCAGCCGGCACCGACCCCCACCCCCAGCGGGAGGCCCGCCGCCACCCCGTCCAGCGGACCTGGCCGGTTCGCCGTCGCGTACGAGGTCACCGGTCAGGGGCCGGCCAACATCCAGTACTACGACGCGGACGGCTACCTCGTCGAGCTCGACAGGGTGCGGCTGCCCTGGCACACGACGATCCGTACCGATGATCCGAGCCGGGCGTCCGTGATGGCGAACAAGGGCGACGACAAGGGCGGGCGCACCATTGCCTGCGCGATGACGGTGAACGGTGGTCGGCCCGTCACCGAGTCGGTCGACGACCGCGGCTGGCGAGTCGGCTGCGGCGGCTGACGGCGGGCTTGCGGCCGACCGAGACCAGCGCGCCCAGCCCCACCGAGCGGGCTGCACGGGCACCCGGGGAGCCGTGCCGGCCGCGTACATTGAGGGCCCCCGGCGGGCAGGGGCGTGGTGAGCTGTCGGATCATCCTCAACGGCAAGGTCGTCTCGCAACAGACGGGGCGGTACGGGACGGCGTGCTTCGGCTGGTAGCACCGGGCGCGCGGCCGGCGGCGGGCTTGCGGCGTCGGCGGCGGACCGTAGGCTGGCCCGCGTGACGACGACCGATCCCCTGGTGGCCCGGATGCGGCCGTTCGGCACCACCATCTTCGCCGAGATGTCCGCGCTCGCCGTGCGTACCGGCGCGGTCAACCTCGGCCAGGGGTTCCCCGACACCGACGGCCCGCCGGAGATGCTGGCCGCGGCCGCGGAGGCGCTGCGCACCGGCCACAACCAGTACCCGCCCGGCCCCGGCATCCCGGCCCTGCGCGCGGCCATCGCCGCCCACCAGCGCCGGTTCTGGGGCCTGGCGTACGACCCGGACGACGAGATCGTGGTGACCGCGGGCGCCACCGAGGCGATCGCCGCCAGCATCCTCGCCCTCTGCGAGCCGGGCGACGAGGTCGTCTGCTTCGAGCCGTACTACGACTCGTACGCCGCCTCGATCGCGTTGGCCGGCGCGGTCCGCCGCCCGGTCACGCTGCGTCCCGTCGCCGGCGGCCGGTACGCCTTCGACCCGGCGGAGCTGCGCGCGGCGTTCGGCCCACGGACCCGGCTGGTGCTGCTCAACTCCCCGCACAACCCCACCGGCAAGGTGTTCACCCCGGACGAGCTGGCGCTGGTCGCCGAGCTCTGCCGGGAGCGCGACGCCTACGCGGTCACCGACGAGGTGTACGAGCACCTGGTCTTCCCCGACGCCGCCGCCCCGCACGTGCCGCTGGCCACGCTGCCCGGGATGCGGGAGCGGACGCTGCGGATCTCCTCGGCCGGCAAGACGTTCTCCTGCACCGGCTGGAAGGTGGGCTGGGTGAGCGGACCCGCGCCGCTGGTCGCCGCGGTGCTGCGGGTCAAGCAGTTCCTCACCTTCGTCAACGCGGGTCCGCTGCAACCGGCGGTCGCCGTGGCGCTGGCCCTGCCGGACGCCTACTTCGCGGAGTTCGCCGAGGGCATGCGGCGGCGGCGGGACCAGCTCGTCGACGGGCTCACCGACGCCGGGTTCGAGGTGCTGGCCCCGGAGGGGACGTACTTCGTGACCGCCGACGTGACCGCGTTGGGCGGTCGGGACGGGGTGGAGTTCTGCCGGTCGCTGCCCGAGCGCTGCGGGGTGGTGGCGGTGCCGACCCAGGTCTTCTACGACGACACCGAGGCGGGCCGGCGGCTGGTCCGCTTCGCCTTCTGCAAGCGACCCGAGGTGCTGACCGAGGCGGTGGCCCGGCTGCGCCGACTGAAGGAGAACAGATGACCGACGCGTACGCCGATCGGGTCCGCCGGGTGGCGGCGCTGCGCGCCTGCGACACCGTGCTCTCCGGCATCCGGCCGACGTCCGTTGCCGAGCAGCTCGACACGATCCGGGCGACCGCGACCGAGGAACTGCTGCCCGACTTCTACGGCGAGGGCGGGGCGGTCGAGACGGTGGAGCGCCGGGTGGCCGAGCTGCTGGGCACGGAGGCGGTCGCCTTCTTCCCCACCGGCACGATGGCCCAGCAGGTCGCCATGCGGTACGGCGCCGAGCTGACCGGTCGGGACGGCGTCGGCCTGCACCCGCTGAGTCACCCGCTGATGCACGAGCGCGACGCGTACGCGGTGCTCGGCGGCCTGCGCGCGGTGCGGACCACGGGCGCACCGCGCAATCCGACCGCCGAGGAGATCGCCGGGCTGGACGAGCCGGTCGGCACCCTGCTGCTGGAGCTGCCGCTGCGGGACGCGGGTTTCGTCCTGCCCACCTGGGACGAACTGGTCGCGGTGGTGGGGGCGGCCCGCGACCGTGGCTTCCGGGTGCACCTGGACGGCGCCCGGCTCTGGGAGTCCACCGTCCACCTGGGACGCTCGCCGGCCGAGGTGGCCGGGCTGGCCGACAGCACCTACGTCTCGTTCTACAAATCGCTCGGCGGCCACTCGGGCGCGGCCCTCGCCGGCACGGCCGACCTGGTCCGCTACGCCCGCGCCTGGCGGCACCGCTACGGCGGCAACCTGTTCCAGCAGTGGCCGGCGGCGCTGGCCGCCCTGGCCGGTCTGGACCGCGAGCTGCCCCGGCTGCCCGCCTACGTCGCCCACGCGAAGCGGGTGGCGGAGGCGTTGGCCGGGCTGCCGGGCGCGCGGATCCACCCGGCGCCGCCGCACACCCACCAGTTCCGGCTGTGGCTGCCGCACCCGGCGGGCGCCCTGAACGACGCCAACCTCGCCCTCGCCGAGGAGGAGAAGGCCTGGTTCGTGGGGGGCTGGCAGGAGACCGAGCTGCCCGGCGTGGCGATGGCCGAGGTGACGGTGGCCGGGCCCGCCCTGGAGCTGGACCCCGACCAGGTCATCGACCTCGCCGACCGCTTCCTCCGGACGACCGGCGCTGTGCGATCGGCGCTCGACCGACCCGGACATGGGTGACGTGACGCTACCAAGCTGATGACGTAGGTGGATCACCAGCGGCGACCACGGGCGGTCCCGGCCGATGTCGCACCGTGATCCATTCACGTCATCAGCTTCGTAGCGCCGCAGGAGCAAGCAGGCGCTGCGGCGACGCACGGACCGGGACGACGGCCGGACGCGACCGGGCGCGGCGGGTTGCCCCGCCGCGCCCGGTCAGCCGAAGAACCGGTCAGCCGAAGAACCGGTCAGGCGGTGGGGCTGGCGACGCGGACGTGGGCGGCGATGCGCTCGGCGACCTCACGGGCCGCCGCCTCGGTGGCCGCCTCGACCATCACCCGGACCAGCGGCTCGGTGCCCGACGGGCGCAGCAGCACCCGGCCGGTCTCGCCCAGCTCGGTCTCGGCCCGCTCCACCTCGGCGCGGACGGCCGGCGCGGCGGCGCCCACGGTACGGTCGGCGACCGGCACGTTGATCAGCACCTGGGGCAGCTTGGTGACGACCGAGCCCAGCTCGGCGAGGGACTTGCCGGTGGCGGCCATCCGGGACATCAGGTGCAGCCCGGTCAGCACCCCGTCGCCGGTGGTGGCGTACGCCGGCATGACGATGTGGCCGCTCTGCTCGCCGCCGAGCGCGAGGCCGGAGGCGCGCAGCTCCTCCAGGACGTACCGGTCGCCGACCTTGGTCTCGACCAGGCGGATGCCCTGCGCGGACATCGCCAGCCGCAGGCCGAGGTTGCTCATCACCGTCGCGACCAGGGTGTCCTGGGTCAGCTCGCCGGCCTCCCGCATGCCCACCGCCAGGATGGCCATCAGCTGGTCGCCGTCGACCTCGTCGCCGTCCGCGGTCACCGCGACGCACCGGTCGGCGTCGCCGTCGTGGGCGATGCCCAGGTGTGCGCCGTGCTCGACCACGGCGGCGCGCAGCGCTTCGATGTGGTTGGAGCCGCAGTCGTCGTTGATGTTGAGCCCGTCCGGCTCGGCGTGGATCGCGATCACCTCGGCGCCCGCCTCCCGGTACGCCACCGGGGCGACCTCGGCGGCGGCGCCGTTCGCGCAGTCCACGACGACCTTGATCCCGTCCAGCCGGTGCGGCACCGTGCCGACGAGGTGCTGTACGTAATGGTCGGCGCCGTCGAGCAGGTCGTGCACCCGCCCGACGCCGGCCCCGATCGGCCGGTCCCAGGCGGTGGTGGCGTTCGCCTCGACGGCCGCCTCGATCCGCATCTCGATCTCGTCCGGCAGCTTGTGCCCACCGGCGGCGAAGAGCTTGATCCCGTTGTCCGGCATCGGGTTGTGCGAGGCGGAGAGCATCACGCCCAGGTCGGCCTTGGCCTCCGCGGTGAGGAACGCCACCGCGGGGGTGGGCAGCACGCCGACCCGCACCACGTTGGCGCCCGCGCTGGTCAGACCGGCCACCACGGCCGCCTCCAGCATCTCGCCGCTGGCCCGGGTGTCCCGCCCGACCACGGCGAGCGGCGGATGACTCTTGTCCGTCTCGGCGAGCGTGTGGGCGGCGGCCACCGCCACCGCGAGCGCCAACTCCGGGGTGAGATCCGCGTTCGCCCGCCCGCGTACCCCGTCCGTGCCGAACAACCGGCCCATACCCGCCAACCTCCGATAAACGGTCCCAGGGAAAGGCGAACGGCCGGGCCACCTCCCGCTCGAGGGAGGCGGACCCGGCCGTCCGTCAGAAGTACAACGCGCTGTCGAAGATCAGCGCTTCGAGTACTGAGGAGCCTTACGGGCCTTCTTGAGGCCGTACTTCTTGCTCTCCTTGACCCGGGCGTCACGGGTCAGGAAGCCGGCCTTCTTCAGGGCCGGGCGGTCGTCCGGCTCGTTCACGATCAGCGCCCGGGCGATGGCCAGCCGCAGCGCACCGGCCTGGCCGGTGGTGCCGCCGCCCCGCAGGTTGGCGATGACGTCGAACGCCTCGGGCTTCTCGGCGGTCACCAGCGGGTCCTTGATGAGCTGCTGGTGCACCTTGCTTGGGAAGTAGGCCTCGAGGTCCCGGCCGTTGCAGGTGATCTTGCCGCTGCCGGGGACGATGCGCACCCGGACGATGGCCTCCTTGCGCCGACCCACGGTCTGGATCGGGCGGTCACCGCGGGGCGCGCGGGCGACGGGCGCCGGCGCCTCGGTGGCCTCGGGGGCAACCTCGGTCTCGGTGATGTCGGTCATGCTGCTTCCTTCGCCCGCGCTCACTGCGCGATCTGCTTGATCTCGAACGGCACCGGCTGCTGCGCGCCGTGCGGGTGCTCGGCACCGGCGTAGACCTTCAGCTTCTTGATCAGCTGACGGCCGAGCTTGTTGTGCGGGAGCATGCCCTTCACGGCCAGCTCGACGGCCCGCTCGGGACGCTTGGTCAGCAGCTCGTCGTAGCCGACCTGCTTCAGACCACCCGGGTAACCGGAGTGGCGGTAGGCAATCTTGGTCTGCCGCTTGTTGCCGGTCAGCGCCACCTTGCCCGCGTTCACGATGACGACGAAGTCGCCCGTGTCGACGTGCGGCGCGAAAGTCGGCTTGTGCTTGCCGCGCAGCAGCGTGGCGGCGTGGGTGGCCAGGCGGCCCAGCACGACATCAGAGGCGTCGATAACGTGCCACTGACGCTCGATCTCACCCGGCTTCGGGCTGTACGTACGCACAGGTCTACCTTGTCTCGTCGTCGGTCTGGGGTCGCGCGCCGAGGTGACCAGGCGCGCACGAACGACCAAGCGTACCTGATGCGGCACGCCTCTGGATGTCGTACAACAGCAGGCAACGATACCCGCCGCCCGGTCGGCAGGTCAAAACGGGGGGTCACCCCAGCGCGGCTCGCGACATGGCGATGGTACAGGTCACACGCCGGCCAGCCGGCGCGGCCCCGGCCGCAGGTAGACCGCCCAGGTCACCACGAAGCAGAGCGCGTACCAGCCGATGAAGGCCAGGTAGGCGGCGTCGGCGTTTCCGGAGGTCAGGAACGACTGCCGGAAGGCGACGTTGACCAGCACCCCGCCGGAGGCGCCGACCGCGCCGGCGATGCCGATCAGGGCCCCGGAGAGCCGCCGGCCGCGGCGCTGGGCCGCCACCGGGTCCGCCCCGCGGTCGACCGCGGCCGCCGTCCGGGCCCGGAAGATCGCCGGGATCATCTTGTACGTCGAGCCGTTGCCGATCCCGGAGAAGACGAACAGGGACAGGAACCCGGCCAGGTAGAGCGGCAGCGACCGCTCCCGGGCCGCGTACAGCACCAGCCCGGCGCCGGTCGCCATGGCGACGAAGTTCCAGAAGGTCACCCGGGCCCCGCCGAGCCGGTCGGCGAGCTGCCCGCCGAGCGGCCGGATCAGCGACCCGACCAGGGGCCCGAGGAAGGTCAGCCAGGCGGCGTCGACCGCGGTCGGGAAGCGGTCGTGGAACTGGAGCTGGAGCACCTGCCCGAAGGCGAAGCCGAACCCGATGAACGAGCCGAAGGTGCCCACGTAGAGCAGGGACATCACCCAGGTGTGCGGTTCCCGGGCGGCCTCGCGCAGCGCGCCGGGCTCGTTGCGCGCCCCGGGGAGGTTGTCCAGCCAGCGCGCCGCGGCCAGCGCCGCCAGCACGATCAGCGGCAGGTAGACCGCGGGCACCAGCCGCGGGTACACGGCCCCGGCGGTGGCCAGCACCGCCAGCCCGACCAGCTGCACCGCGGGCACGCCGAGGTTGCCGCCACCGGCGTTGAGCCCGAGCGCCCGGCCCTTGAGGCGGTCGGGGTAGAAGAGGTTGATGTTCGCCATCGAGGAGGCGAAGTTGCCCCCGCCCACGCCGGTGAGGCAGGCCAGCACCATCAAGGTGGGGTAGGACACCCCGGGTTCGAGCAGCACCGCCATCGGCACCGCCGGCACCAGCAGCAGCAGCGCGCTGACGATGGTCCAGTTCCGGCCGCCGAAGCGGGCCACCGCCAGCGTGTACGGCAGCCGCAGCACCGCGCCCAGCGCGGCCGGTACGGCGGTGAGCAGGAACTTCCCGGCCGGGTCGATGCCGTACGCCGGGCCGAGGAAGAGCACGGTGACCGACCAGAGGCTCCACACCGAGAAGCCGACGTGCTCGGCGAAGATCGAGACGTACAGGTTGCGCCGGGCGATCGGGGCGCCGGTCGTACGCCAGAATTCCGGGTCCTCGGGGCGCCAGTCGGTGATGGCCGGGCGGCGGCCGGCGGCCGGGGTGGCGGTGGCGGTGGGGGTGGGGGT
>NZ_JAEVHJ010000270.1:0-9528 GCF_016802855.1 Micromonospora sp. ATA51
CGGGCGGCCCTGGTCATCTCGCCGATCGTCCGGCGGCTGGCCCGGGAGCGCGGCGTGGACCTGGCGACGGTCCGGGGCACCGGACCGGGCGGCGTGATCCGGCGGGCCGACGTGGAGGCCGCCGAGGCCACCCCGGCCGCCCGGCTGGCCGCCGTCCCGGACCAGCCGGCCCCGGCCGCGCACGTCGGGCTCGCCCCGGCCGGCGACCAGGACCTGGTCATCCCGTTGACCGGCATCCGCAAGGTCATCGCCGACAAGCTCTCCCGCAGCCGGCGGGAGATCCCCGAGGTGACCATCTGGGTCGACGTGGACGCCACCGCGCTGCTGGCGACCCGCGCCGCGATCAACGCGGCCACCCCGGACGCGCCGGTCAGCATCCTGGCCCTGCTGGCCCGGATCTGCCTCAGCGGGCTGCGGAGGTATCCGCAGCTCAACGCCCACGTCGACACCGAGGGGCAGCGGATCGTCCAGTCCGCCGGGGTGCACCTGGGCATCGCCGCGCAGACCGACCGGGGCCTGCTGGTCCCGGTGCTGCGCGACGCCCAGCGGCTGACCACCCGGGAGCTGGCCGCCGAGCTGGCCGCCACCACCGCCGCCGCCCGCGCCGGCACGCTGCCCCCGGCGCGGCTCACCGGCGGCACCTTCACCCTGAACAACTACGGGGTGTTCGGTGTGGACGGTTCCACCCCGATCATCAACCACCCGGAGGCGGCGCTGCTCGGCGTCGGCCGGATCGTGGACAAGCCCTGGGTGGTCGACGGGCAGCTCGCGGTCCGCAAGGTCACCCAGCTCAGCCTCACCTTCGACCACCGGGTCTGCGACGGCGGGGTGGCCGGCGGCTTCCTGCGGCACGTCGCGGACTGCGTCGAGCAGCCCGCGCTGCTGGTCGCGAACGTCTGACGGCGCGCGGAGCCGGTTGCCGTCCGGGCGGCCGGCTCGACCCGTACGGGCCGCCGTGCGGGTCGGTTCCCCGGCGGTGACCGGTGTCGCCGGCGTTGGCCGGACCGCCCCCGGAAGGCGGCGTAGTCCACCGCCGTCCCGTCTGTCGCATCTGCTCCCCGTGCCCGTCCCGCGGTGTTAACCGGTCGGGAGGCCGGGAATCCGAGGCCGTCGTCGCCCGGAGTCCGAGAGGAGCAGGCGTGTCGTACCAGCAACTGCCGCCCACCGTGCGGAACCGCCGCCCGGCCGTCGCGGGCGCGCCGCTGTGGTGCGACGCCCGCGAGTACGGCCTGACCGGCGACGGGGTGACCAACGACCAGCCGGCGCTGGCCGCGCTGGTGGACCGGCTCGGCGACGGCTACGTCGCCGACGGACGGGCGCGGGTGATCTACTGCCCGCCGGGGATCTACTCCGTCCGCGACGCCGGGACCGTCTGGCGCAGCGGGGTGTCGCTGATCGGCGCCGGCCCGGCCGCGACCCGGTTCGTGCTGAGCAACGAGGGCAACCGGGCCGACCCGACGCCGCTGGCCTTCTGGACCACCGTGCAGCACGGCGCGAGCCGGGACCGGCACATCGCCGACTGCACCTTCGCCGACTTCGAGATCGACGGCTCGGGGGTGGCGATGGCCGAGTACAACTACCTGGCCAAGGGACTGGGCCTGCAGTACATGGTGCGGGCAATGTTCCGCAACCTCTACATCCACCACACCGCCGCAACAGGGCTGGGCTGCGACTTCCTCCAGGACAGCAGCATCGACGGCGTGGTGGTGGTCGGCTGCGGCCGGCTGGACAACGGGGAGGAGATGGGCGGTGCCGGCATCGGCGTCGGCATCGGCGGCTGGGGGACGGTGGAGCGGCTCACCATCGCCAACTGCACCGCCCTGGGCAACGGCACCAACGGCATCTTCCTCGAGTTGCAGAAGCCCTACTGGCCGCCGCCGCGCGGCTACCGGATCATCGGCTGCCACAGCCAGGGCAACCGGTTCGGCATCTCCGACTGGGGAGCCGACGGCCTGATCGTCACGGCCTGCACGATGACCGGAAACCTGGAGGCCGGGTACGACGTCTCGGCCAACGGCACCGCCGGGGTGGCCGGCCGGGGCGGGCTGCTGACCGACTGCGTGATCGACGGCAACCTGGCCGACGGCATCAGCATGGGCAACACGCCCGGGCCGTACACCGTGCGGGGCAACCGGATCACCGGCAACGGGCGGCACGGCTTCCACGAGCACAACCTCGGGCGCGGCTACCAGGACCCGGCGCTGGACGTGGTGGTCGAGAGCAACGAGTTCTGGGGCAACGGCCTGGACGCGATCCGGGTCGACCGCCCGATGACGGACACCGTTCTGCTCAACAACCGCATCCGCAACAACGGCCGACAGTGCGCCGGGGCGTCCACGGGCGGCGGCGAGACGGTCCGCTACGGCGACCAGAACCTGGTCGACCGGTCGGCGGACTGGCCGCACGACGGCCACCGGGGCAAGGTGCTCCGGGTCGGCAAGCGCACCGCCGTGGTGGCCGCGAACACCGGCACCGAACTCTCCCTCGCCCCGGTACGCCCCGACGCCTGCACCGCGTGGAGCGGCGACACCCCGGTGCCCGGCACCTCGTACGAGTTGTCGGCCGCGCCGGAGACCCGGGCCGGCATCGCGATCAACGCGGCGTTCGACTCGGCGACCATCCGGGGGAACCGGGTCTGGGACAACCACGACGTGCGGACGCAGACCCACGGGCTGTGGGTCACGGACCGGGGCAGTTGGGTGGACTGCCGGGTGGAGGACAACGACTTCGCCGGCAACGGCGTGGCCGCCACCCGCCTGGACACCCCGCCGCTGGGCGGGCGGTGGGACCGCAACCACGGCGACGAGGACTGGGACTGACCGGCCCGGTCCGGTACGTCCGGTGCGCTGCCCGCCCAGGATTGCCGATCCCGGACGTCGTGGCCCGGCCGCCGCCTGCCGGGCACACCCGGCATCAAATGGCCGTCCGTCGCCCACCATTTCCTCCAAAAGCGCGACCCGGCCGGAGAAACGCCGTACAGAATGGGGCCAACGGGGACTGGGAAATGGGGTGTGGAATATGGACGTGAGACGGCGATTGAGGCTGTTCGCAGTAACCATCGCAGTCACGCCATTGGTGATCGGCGGCTGCACCGCCGGTCAGCGGGAGGCTGCGAAGCCGGGGCACGGGAAGGCGGCCGCGCCGTCGGTGACCGTGATACCGGCGGACCGGACCAAGGATGTGCCGATCAGCGCAGAGGTGGGCGCGAAGGTCGCGCACGGGAAGGTCACCGCGGTCCGGCTCACTGACGACAAGGGTGTGCAGGTGCCGGCCGAGCCGCGGGAGGACGGGTCGGGCTGGGTGCCCACCCGGCCATTGCAGAACTCCCGGACGTATACGGCGGAGGTCACCGCGACCGGCGGTTCCGGACGTACCACCACGCAGAAGACGACGTTCACCACGATGGCGAAATCGACCAAGCCGGCCGTCACCACCGAGCTCTATTTCACCAGTAATCAGACGTACGGGACGGCGATGCCGGTGGTCGTCGCATTCGATCCGCCAATTCCGAAAGAGGCCAGAGCGGACGTACAGCGCCGGTTGTTCGTGAAGACCGACCCGCCGCAGCCGGGCGCCTGGTCGTGGGAGTCCGACGGCAAGCAGGTCGAGTACCGGGCGCCGACCACTGGAAGTCCGGCACGAAGATCAGCGTACGGAGCGCGCTGCAGGGGCTGCCGATCGGCAAGGACGCCATCGGCGACGCCGACCACAGCGCGACCTCCAAGATCGGCCGGCAGGTCTCGCTCGACATCGACAACGCCACCAAGCAGATGTCCGTCTACCAGGACGGCAAGCTGCTCCGCAAGGTCCCGGTGAGCATGGGCAAGTCGAGCACGCCCACCTCCAGCGGCAAGATGGTGATCATGGAGAAGTTCGACCGGACCACCTTCGACACCCGGGGTTCGGCCGATCCTTACGTGGTCGACGTCGATGACGCCCAGCGGCTCACCTGGGGTGGCGAGTTCATCCACTCCGCCCCGTGGTCGGAGGGGGAGCAGGGCTTCACCAACACCTCACACGGCTGCACTAACGTCTCCGCGGCGGCCGCGGACTGGCTGATGGGCGTCACCCACGTCGGCGACCTGGTGACCATCAAGGGCACCGAGGTGAAGCTGGACCAAGGCAACGGGTTCACGGCCTGGAACGTCAGCTGGGACGAGTTCATCAAGGGCAGCGCGCTGCCCGTACCGGCCGGGCTGAAGCCCACCCACGTCGCCACGCCGCACCCGGGCGCGGTGGCCGGCGGTTCGGCGCCCGCACCGGCCCCCTCGGCCAGCGGCGGCTGACCCACCGGGGAGGAACGACCCGGGCCGGCCCGCCACCCTCGGACGGTGGCCGGCGGCGCCCGTCACGGCCGCTCAGCCGAGGCGCACCCGGGCCACGGCCGTCGCGGTCCAGGCTGCCAGCCAGAGCACGTCCCCGTGCTGCCGCACGCCGGTGATCATCGAGTACGCGCCGGTCGGGCCGTGCAGCGTCCGGAGCACCCGCCCCTCGCCGTCGACCAGCGCGACCAGGCCGTAGCGGCGGGGCTGCGGCTGCACCGCCCCCGGCAGCAGCGCCACCAGCTGTCGTACCCGGGGATGCGGCAGCAGCCGCTCCATGATCGGCAGGCGGGGGCTGGGCAGGGCGATCCAGTACGTCCCGTCGCCCACCGCGGCGACGTTGTCCGGGTATGCGGGCAGGTCGGTCAGCACGGTGGCCCGGCCGTCCGGCAGGTCGATCCGGAGCAGCCGGTGGGTGGCCGTCTCCACCAGCATCAGCGCCGACTCGTCCGGGGTGAGGGCGACCCCGTTGGGGAAGTAGAGCCCGCTCGTCACCACCTCGGTGCGCCCGGTCCGCCGGTCGTACGCCAGCACCCGGCCGTTGGGCCGGTGCTCCAGCAGGTCCTTCTTCCAGTGCGACAGCGGGAACCGATCGGACGAGTCGGTGAAGTAGATGGTGCCGTCCCGGGCCACCGTGCCGTTGTCGGCGAGGTGCACCGGCGGCGCCGTGCCGGTCAGTTCGTGCACCACGCCGTCCGGGGTGACCCGCAGCAGCCCTCGATAGGCGTCGCAGACCACCAGGCCGCCGTCGACCGGGTCGAGCTCGATACCCAGCGGTCGGCCGCCGGTCTCGGCGAGCAGCCGGGGCGGGGTGCCCGGCGGCGCGTCCGCCGGCCACCACCACAACCGGCCGTCCTCGTCCCCGCTGATCATCCGGCCGTCCGGGTCGATCAGCACGTCCTCCGGCCCGTGCGCACCGTCCGGCAGCGGCAGCAGGTCGGCGTGGTCGAGCCGGAGGTCGGTGGGGGCCCACGGCCCCTCCAGCGGCGGAGGCACGGTGGCCGGCTCGCGGACGGGCCGGATGAGTCGGGGCGGGCGCTGACGGGGAACGGCCATCCGCTCATTGTCACCCGCCGATGCGCCCGGGGCAGCCCTCGTTCGCCGGGGAACGGCGCGGCGACGGAGGTTTCCGGGCCGTCCGGGGAGAGGCGCACGGCATCGTGGGGGCACCTGACCGGGGACCCTGACGTCCCTCGGGGTCGGACCCGGGCCGTACCCGGATCCCGGTCCGGGCGGGCCGGAACTGTCGGTCCCGGCGGATAGGTTCGTCGGCATGGGGCAGCACAGCGACCGGTTCCACGTGGAGATCACCGTGGGCGACCAGGTGGTGGACGTCCGGGCGGTCGGCGAGATCGACATCGCGACCGTCGGGTCGTTCCGGGCCGCGCTGTGGGCGGCGCCGGCCCGTCCGCTGCTCCGGCTGGACCTGTCCGGCGTGCGGGTGCTCTCCGCGGCCGCGGTGCGCACGCTGATCGCGGCCCACCTGCGGGTCCGCGCGCGGGGCGGCGAGCTGGTGCTGGTCGACCCGGATCCGGTGGTGGCGCGGGTGCTGCGGGCCGCCGGCCTGCACCGGGTGCTGCCGGTGCGGCAGTCGGCGACCGTGGCGACGGCGGGGGTGACGGAGCTGGTGCCGGCCTGACCACGCCGGTCGGGCCGGGGCGATCCCGCCGGGCGGTTCCCGAGCCGGGCAGCGCGCAGGGGCCGCCGGCGACACGCCGCCGGCCCCCTGCGACGGGCTCAGTGCCCGCTCAGCGGACGCCGAGCAGGTCGACCACGAAGACCAGGGTCTCGTTCGGCTTGATGACCCCGCCGGCGCCCCGGCTGCCGTAGCCCAGGTGCGGCGGGATGGTCAGCCGGCGGCGGCCGCCGACCTTCATGCCCACCACGCCCTGGTCCCAGCCGGCGATGACCTGACCGCCGCCGAGCGGGAACTCGAAGCTCTCACCCCGGTTCCACGACGCGTCGAACTCGCGGCCCGTCGAGTGGGCCACCCCGACGTAGTGCACGCTGGCCAGCTGACCCGGCTGTGCCTCCGGGCCCTCGCCGACGGTGATGTCCTCGATGACGAGATCGGCGGGCGGCGCGCCCTCGATCGGGCCTACCTCGGGCTTGTCCATGCGTAGGTCTCCTACCTCGGTGGTGGATCCGGTCCCCGTCGATCCTGCCCGATAGCGGCCCGCCGATACGCGTCAGTCCCCGCCGGACGACCGGGCGGGGACCGTGGGCGTACGCAATAGCGGGCGTCACGCCGGTGACGCCCGCCCTGTCGGTGGTGCCAGATCCGTCACTTCACTTCAGCCAGGGGAGCCGCTGGACGATGGGGAGCTTCGCCCAGGCCCGGCCGAGCCCGAGGGTGTTGCCGGCGCCGACCAGGGCCAGCCCGGCCAGCAGACCCGCGTAGATCAGGTGGTCGTCCATGACCGGGTTGTTCTCGGGGGGCAGCACGGCCGTCCACATCATGACCAGCAGGATCCCGCCGGCGACCGCGGCGACCCGGGTGCCGACGCCCAGCAGCAGGGCGACGCCGATGGCCGCGAGGCCCACCATGAACAGCCAGTCCGCCCAGGCCGCGCCCGCGATGTCCTGGTACAGACCCTGGAACGGGCCGGCGGCACCGAAGGTGAGGAAGCCCTTGGTGGGGCTGCCCCCGTTGATCCAGGCGTTCTTCGCGGCGGTCTCGTGGCCGAGGCCGAACATCTTGTCCAGGAAGGCCCACAGGAAGGTCCAGCCCAGCGCGATCCGGAGACCCGCGAAGACGTACCGGGTGGCCTTCTGGCCGATGGTCTCGACGTCACGGGTGGTCCCGGCCGCCGGAGCGATGGTGTTGGCGGTGATCCGCTCGACTGTCGCGGTCATGGTTTCCACGTCCCTTCCTGTGCCTCGCACCGCGCTTCCCGGTGGCACCTTCATTCCACCTCCGCCCCGTCGTCGCGGGCAGGGCCGACCGGGCCGCTCCTGCCCGGGACCTTGGTCCCCTCCCGGCCCGGTCCGGACGGCCTTCCCGGTCCGGGCCAGCCCGGTTCAGCCGGCCTGGGCGAGCTGGGCGGCGAGCAGCGCGGGCGCCTCGGCGAGGGACGGGCCGTACCAGGTCAGGTGCCGCCCGGAGACCAGCGCGCAGGGCACGCCGGGAAAGGATTCCGGTCCGTCGCCGGCGGTGAACCGGTACGGCTCGTCCGGCAGCACCACCAGCTCCGGCGGGTGCGCCCGCAGCTCGGCCAGGTCTGGGCGGGGATAGCGCTCGGCGTGGTCGGCGTACAGGTTCGCCACGCGAGCCGGCGCAGCACGTCACCGGCGAACGTCCGGCTGCCGAGCACCACCCACGGCCGGCGCCACACCGGTACGACCGCCCGGCGGAGCGTTCCGGGCTCGGGCAGGGTGGCCCAGGCCCGGCGGGCCGCCACGAGCCAGTCCGGCTCGGTGGTCGCGCCGAGCGCGCCGGCCAGCTCGGCCAGCTCGGTCAGCGCCTCGGGCACGGTACGCGGAAACGTGACCCGTACCGGGACCCCGGCGCGACCAGGGCGTCGGCGTCGGCACGGCGGTTCTCCTCCTCGTTGAGCAGGACCAGGTCGGCCGGAGCGCGAGCACCCGGTCCAGGTCCGGGTACTTGCTGCCACCGACCCGGGTGACGTCCAGGCCGGCCGGGTGGGTGCACCAGTCGGTGCGCCGACCAGCACCTCGGGGCGGGTCAGCGCCACCGCCTCGGTCAGGGACGGCACCAGGGACACCACCCGCACCCGTCGCTCCTCTCCGCCGCAGATCGGACCCCGATCATGCCGCACGGCACGTGGACGCCCGCCACGGCTTCCGGCCTGGGAGGTGGGGGCGGCGCCGGTCAGGGTTCCGCGTCCACCCGGGCGGTCACGTCGAGGTGGGCGGGGCGGCAGCCGACGGTCGCGGCGAACCGCCGGACGGCGGCGTCGACGTGTTCGCGGACGACGGCGGTGCCGGCGCGGGGGTCGAGGTGCACCTCCACCCAGAAGTCGGGCCGGCCCGTGGGGCCGGTGAGCAGCACCCGCGCCCGGCGCACGCCGGGTTCCCGGAGCAGGTCCCGCTCCAGCGCGCCGGTGAGCACCCCGCTGTCCACCCGGGTACGCCCACCCCCGTCGCCGTGCACCAGGGTGCCCGCCAGCCGGCCCGGCACCCGCAGTTCCCGGGCGAGCAGCCGCTGGCCGAGCACGGCCAGCAGCACGCCGCCGACCACCGCCGCCACGGCGCTCCACGGGGCGCCGGCCCGCCACCAGCGCAGCAGGGCCGCGCCGAGCAGTGGGCTGTCGGCGCCCGGCAGCCGGCCCAGGCTCACCGCCAGGCCGGTACCGCCCAGGGCGGTCAGCAGCAGGGCGACGACCGTCCAGAGCAGCCGGTGCGCGGCGTTGCTCATGCCGCCCGCCGGGCCGGGACCAGCCGGACCTCGACCCGGCCGCGGGTCGGCGCGGCCAGCCGGTCCAGCTCCCGGTGCACCGCGAACTCGACGTCGGAGCGGGCCGCCGGATCGCCGGTGGCGGTCACCCGGGGCCGCCAGGCGTCCCCGCGTCGGCGGATCCGCACCCGGGCCCGCCGTACGCTCGGCACCGAGCGGACCGCTCGGGTCAGCCGTCGTTCGACCGAGCGCCGGTGCAGGTGCCAGCCGTCGGCGCCGTCGAGCCGCAGCCGGGTCGGGTGCCACCGGCGCAGCTGGGCGGCGAGGACGACCAGGCCGATCAGGGTGACCGCGGCGGCCACGATCCGGGCCGGGGCGTCCTGCCAGCGGGTGCCGGTCAGGGCGGCGTGGCCACCGGGGAGCAGCAGGCCGGGGCGGCCGAGCGCCGCGAGCGACGCCTCGACGGCGACGAGGATCCCGCCGGCGAGCAGGGCGACGGCGAGCAGCAGGGTGGCGACCCGGTTGACCGTCCGCACGTCAGCCTCCACTCCCCGGCGGCGTGGTGCCGCGCCCCGCTCGGGCAGGAGCAGGTCCACCACGGTGATGGTGACACCCGCCACGGTCAGGCCGGTGCGCGCCTCGACCTGGGCGGCCACCCGGCGGCGTACGGCCTCGGCGACGGTCGGCAGGTGCCGGCCGTGGTCGACGGCGAGGTCG
Source organism: Micromonospora sp. ATA51 (assembly GCF_016802855.1). Classification (NCBI taxonomy): domain Bacteria; kingdom Bacillati; phylum Actinomycetota; class Actinomycetes; order Micromonosporales; family Micromonosporaceae; genus Micromonospora; species Micromonospora sp. ATA51. The sequence continues at coordinate 9,397 of NZ_JAEVHJ010000270.1, forward strand.
AGGTCGACGCGGGCGGCCCGGCCGTCGGCGCGGACGGTCGCCGCCGGGACGGCGACTCCCGGGGTTCGTCGCGCGGCGTCCTCGGCGAGCCGGGCGATCCGCTCCTCCGGCCAGCGCTCCCGGGTGGCGTCG
>NZ_JAEVHJ010000271.1:0-9512 GCF_016802855.1 Micromonospora sp. ATA51
GGCCGCGGCCAGGGCGGCCCGCCGGCGCGGTGAACCGGATGCTCTCGTCATGTCAGCCTTCCTGTCCTGTTCGATGGTGGGGGCGTTCCACGGTGGACGGTGCGGGACGGGCAGCCACGTAGGGTGACTGTCGGGGGAAGTGCGGTGCACCCGCCGTCGGTGCGAGGCGACCGATCGACGCTGCTAATACGTATTAGCATCGATACCTCTCGTATCTAGCCACCCACTGGACGGTCCTGTCAAGAGGCGTGGTGCCGGCGGTCGACCGACCGGCACAACGATGTCGCAGCTCACCGCCCCCGGCCCGCTAATGCGCATTAGTTCAGGGAGTTCATCTCGCCGAAATTTCGCTGACAGCTCTTGACACCACATCGTCGGGCGGCCAGGCTACCTGCCAACGCCGCTCGCTAATACGCATTAGCCCGACCGGAAGGGCCACGCCGTGACCTCGACCCCCAGACGTGTGACACAGCGTGACATCGCGCGGTTGGCCGGGGTCAGTCAGGCGACCGTCTCCCTGGTGCTCAACAACCGTGCCGACGCCGACGTCCGGATCGCGCCGGAAACCCGCGACCGGGTGCTGCGGGTGATCGCGGAGACCGGCTACGCGGCCGATCCCGTCGCCCGCCGGCTCGCCGCAGGGTTCAACCGGATCATCGGCGTCTTCACCTACGAACCTGCCTTCCCCAGCGGCACCCGGGACTTCTTCCACCCGTTCCTGGTCGGCATCGAGGAGTACGCCGAGCGCGCCGGCTGTGACCTCCTGCTGTTCACCAGCGCCCCTGTCGTCGACGGTCGGCGGCGGATCTTCCACCAGGACAACCGGCTCCGGCTGGCCGACGGGTGCATCCTGCTGGGTCGCGAGATCGACGCGGCGGAGCTGCTCCGGCTCAACCGCGACGGCTACCCGTACGTGGCCGTCGGCCGCCGCGACGACGCGGGCGGACCGGTCCCCTACGTCGGCGCCGACTACGCGAGCGCCGTGGGTCAACTCGTCGAGTCGGCCGTCGCCCGCGGGCACCGCCGGCTGGCCTACCTGGGCATGGGATCGGCCGCCGAGTCCTCCGAGGACCGCCGGCGTGGCTTCGCCGAGTCGGCGCGGGCCGCGGAAAGCGCCGTCCAGCTCTCCACCGCCGGACGCGACGCCGACGCGGTCCTCGATGACCTGCTCGCCGACCGGACCACCGCCGCCTTCGTCGAGGACTACGCCACCGCGGTGGCGCTGGAGCTGGCCACCCGGAGGCGCGGGCTGAGCGTGCCCGGCGGCCTGTCCCTGCTGACCCTCGGCGACCCGACCGTGGCGGTCCCCACGGAGATCGCCTTCACCGGTTTCCACATCCCGCGCGAGGAGATGGGCCGGCAGGCGGTCGAGGTGCTGGCCGGTGTGATCGACGGCAGCTCCAGCGGCCTGCAGCAGCGACTTCTCCCCTGCGAACCCGTCGAGGGCGAGACCCTCGGCACCCCTGATCGGGCGGTCGAGCGCCGCTGAGCGGCGACCGCGCAACTGGAAGGAAGCAAGTGGCAGTTATGCGTGCGGACGTCCTCGTCGTCGGCGGCGGGCTCGGCGGCGTGGCGGCGGCTCTCGCCGCGGCCCGCGCGGGCCGGTCGGTGATCCTGACCGAGGAGTTCGACTGGCTGGGCGGGCAGCTCACCAGCCAGGCCGTCCCGCCGGACGAGCACTCCTGGATCGAACAGTTCGGCGCCACCGCCAGCTACCGGGCCCTGCGCGCCGGGATCCGCGACTACTACCGCCGGCACTACCCGCTGACCGAACGCTCCCGCGGCTGGACGGACCTCAACCCGGGAGCCGGCTGGGTGAGCCGGCTGTGCCACGAGCCGCGGGTGGCGGTGGCGGTGATCGAGGAGATGCTGGCGCCGTACCGGGGCTCCGGCCGGCTGACCGTGCTCCAGCCGTACCGGCCGGTCGCGGTGGCGACGACGGGGACCGGGTGGTCGGGGTCACCGTGGCGCACCGGGACCGGGACGACCGGATCGAGATCACCGCGCCGTACACGCTGGACGCCACCGAGACCGGTGAGCTGCTGCCGCTGTCCGGCACCGAGTACGTCACCGGGTTCGAGTCGCGCGAGCAGACCGGCGAGCCCAGCGCGCCCGCCGAGGCGCAGCCGATGAACATGCAGGCGGTCTCCGTCTGCTTCGCCCTGGACCACGTCGCCGGCGACCACACCATCGACCGGCCCGCCGGGTACGACTTCTGGCGCGACTACAAGCCCGACTTCTGGGGCGACCGGCTGCTGTCCTGGAAGTCGCCGCACCCGCGCACGCTGGAGATCGTCGAGCGCAGCTTCACCCCCAACCCGGACGACGACCCGTGGGCCGTCAACGCCGACCAGCGGGTCAACCCCGGTGACGGCAACCTGTGGACGTTCCGGCGGATCGCCGCCCGGCGCAACTTCCTCGACGGCACGTACGCCAGCGACATCACCCTGGTCAACTGGCCGATGATCGACTACTTCGAGGCCCCGGTCATCGACGTGCCGAACGCCGCCTGGCACCTGTCCAAGGCCCGCGAGCTGTCGTACTCGGTGCTCTACTGGCTGCAGACCGAGGCCCCCCGGCCGGATGGTGGCGCCGGCTTCCCCGGGCTGCGGCTGCGCGGCGACGTGACCGGCAGCGCCGACGGCCTGGCCCAGGCCCCGTACATCCGCGAGGCGCGGCGGATCCGCGCCGAGTACACCGTGGTCGAGCAGGACCTGTCCCTGGCCGTACGCGGTGAGCACGGCGCGGTCAGTTACCCGGACTCCGTCGGCGTCGGGATGTACCGGATCGACCTGCACCCGTCGACCGGCGGCGACAACTACATCGACGTCGGTTCCTGCCCGTTCGAGATCCCGCTCGGTGCGCTGATTCCGCAGCGGATGGAGAACCTGCTTCCGGCCGGCAAGAACATCGGCACCACGCACATCACGAACGGCAGCTACCGGCTGCACCCGGTCGAGTGGAACGTAGGCGAGGTCGCCGGCCTGCTCGCCGACTTCTGTCTGGCGCGGGGCGAGTCTCCGCGCGCGGTCCGCAACACCCCCCGTCTGCTGGCCGACTTCTCGGACCGCGTCACCGCGGCCGGCGTGGAACCGCGCTGGCCCCGGATCGCGGGCTACTGAACCACCACCCCCGGTAGAGGAGAACATGGTGACAAGAGGAAAGGGTCTGCGCGGCGTGGCCGTGGCACTGGCCGCGGCGCTGGCGCTGGCCGGCTGCGGTGGCGGCGAGAAGGCCGGCTCGGACGGTCCGGCGAACCTGCGGATGACCATCTGGTCGGCCAACGAAGCGCACCTCAAGCTGTTCAACGAGATCGCCGACGAATACAAGAAGGGCCACCCGGACGTCGGGACGATCACCTTCGACCCGCTGCCGTTCGACAGCTACACCACCACGCTGACCACCCAGATCGCCGGCGGCAACGCCCCCGACCTGGCCTGGATCTTCGAGAACTCGGCCCCCGACTTCGTCGCCTCCGGCGCGCTGCGGCCGCTGGACGACACGCTGAAGTCCACCGAGGGGTACGGCTACGACGACCTGTCCCCGGCCACCCGCAAGCTCTGGCAGAACGACGGCAAGCTGTACGCGTACCCGTTCTCGACCTCGCCGTTCGGGATCTTCGTCAACACCGACCTGCTCAAGAAGGCCGGCCAGAAGACCCCGGCCGAGCTGATCGCCGCGGGTCAGTGGACCTGGGACGCCGCGCTGGCCGCCGCCTCCGCGAGCCAGGCGAAGACCGGCAAGGCGGGGCTGGTGATCCGCGACTTCGACTACAAGGGCTGGGACAACCTGTCCACCTTCTGGACCGGCTGGGACGCCCGCGCGTGGAGCGAGGACGGAAAGACGTGCGGCTTCAACGCGCCGGAGATGGTCGACGCGATGACCACCCTGCACAAGGCGATCTTCACCGACAAGGCGCTGCCCGGGCCGGGCACCACCGCCGACTTCTTCGCCGGTGACGCCGCCATGACGGTCACCCAGATCTCCCGCGCCTCGCTGCTGAAGGACGGTGGCTTCGGCTGGGACCTGGTCCCGCTGCCGGCCGGCCCGAAGGGGAACTACGCGGTGATCGGCCAGGCCGGCATCGGAGTGCTGAAGAAGAGCCCGCACGCCAAGGCCGCCGCGGACTTCCTCGCCTTCCTGACCAACCCCACCAACTCGGCGAAGCTGGCCCGGTTCTTCCCGCCGCCCCGGCAGTCGCTGCTGACCGCCGAGACGCTGGCCAAGACCAACCCGAAGCTCAAGCCGGAGCAGCTCCAGAAGGTCGTCATCGACGGCATCACCAGCGGCGTGGTCAAGCCCAGCCACGCCGGGCAGGCCGAGCTGAGCCAGCAGGTACGCGCCGGACTGGACCCGCTGTGGCAGCCGAACGCGGACGTCAGGGCGGTGCTGGAGGGCGTCTGCGCCAAGATCCAGCCGCTGCTGGCGAAGTAACCATGTCCCGGACGGACACCAGGGTGGGTCGGGTCGAGGCCCGGCCCACCCCGGGCCGGTCACGGCCGTACTGGACCACCCGCCGCCGCGACCAGCTCACCGGCTACCTGTTCATCGCCCCGCAACTGCTCGGCAGCGTCGTCTTCGTGATCCTGCCGCTGCTCCTGGTCGTCTGGTACAGCCTGCATGAGTGGAACGTGCTCGCCGACACCTTCGACTTCGTGGGCGCCGACAACTACACCGCCCTCGCCGACGATCCCAACCTCGGCCCGGTGCTGCGGGCCACCGGACTCTTCTCCGTCGGCCTGGTGGTGTTCAACCTCGGCCTGGCGTTGCTGCTCGCCGTCCTGCTCAACCAGAAGCTGCGGGGCACCATCGTCTTCCGCACCCTGTTCTTCTCCCCCGTGGTCGTCTCCCTGGTCGCCTGGACCATCGTGTGGGGCTTCCTGCTTCAGGACAACGGCGGACTGAACGGCCTGCTCGACACGATCGGCGTGGACGGGCCGAACTGGCTGCGTGGCGAGGGCACCGCGATGGTGTCGGTCATCGTGGTGCAGGTGTTCAAGAACGTCGGCCTGAACATGGTGCTGTTTCTGGCCGCTCTCCAAGGCGTACCGGCGGAGCTGTACGAGGCCGCCGAGGTGGACGGGGCGAGCCGGATGCGCCAGTTCTGGCGGATCACCGTGCCGCTGATCAGCCCGACGATCCTGCTCACCTCGATCATCACGGTGGTCGGCTCGTTGCAGGTCTTCGCGCAGATCGCCGTGCTCACCCAGGGTGGGCCGGGCACCTCCACCACGGTGCTCGTCTACTACCTCTACCAGCAGGCGTTCCAGTTCCACCACTTCGGCTACGGAGCAACCCTGTCCATCGTGCTGTTCGCGATCGTGCTCGTGCTCACCCTGCTGCAGTGGCAGATGCGCAAGAGGTGGGTCTTCCATGAATCGTGACCTGTCGCCCCGGACCAAGCTGGTGCTCTACGGCGTACTGCTGGTCCTGGCCGTCCCGTTCGTCTTTCCGACCTGGTGGATGGTCACCTCGTCGCTCAAGCCGGTGGCGGACATCTTCGCCTTTCCGCCCCAGCTGCTGCCGGTCAACCCTCGGCCGGAGGCGTACCAGCGGGTGTTCGAGTTGCAGCCGTTCGGCCGGCAGTACCTCAACAGCCTCTACATCGCGCTGGTGGTCACGGTCGGCACCTTGGGCGTGTCGGCACTGGCCGGGTACGCCTTCGCGCGCATCCGGTTTCGCGGCCAGAACCTGTTGTTCCTGGTCGTCCTCGGGGGCCTGCTCATCCCCAGCGAGGTGACGATCGTGCCGCTGTTCCAGATGTTCTTCAAGCTCGGCCTGGTCAACACCCACTGGCCGCTGATCCTGGTACCGATCTTCGGCGCGCCGAGCGTGTTGGCGACGTTCATCATGCGGCAGTTCTTCATCAGCCTTCCCGGCGAGTTGGAGGAGGCGGCCCGGGTCGACGGGCTTGGCCGCTTCGCCACCTTCTGGCGGATCGCGCTGCCGCTGTCGCGTCCCGCACTGGGCGCGGTGGCCATCTTCACCTTCCTGCACAGCTGGAATCTCTACCTGGAGCCGATCGTGTTCCTCTCCTCCCCGGAGAAGTTCACCCTGCCTCAGGCGCTCACCCAGTTCGTGGACGCCTACGGCGGTCCGATGTGGGACGTCCAACTCGCTGCGGCGTCGATGACCGCGCTGCCGGTCCTGGTGGTCTTCGTCATCGCCCAGAAGCAGTTCGTCGAGGGCCTCGCGCACACCGGTCTCAAAGGATGACGGCATCGGCACCCCTGATCGGCCTCGACATCGGCGGCACCAAGACGGCGGCGGCCCTGATCGGCCCTGACGGGGACGTGCTCGAGCGCCGTCAGGTGCCCACGCCCGCCCGGTCGGGGCCCGAGGCCGTGCTGGACGCCGCCGCGGTGCTGGCCGCGGACCTGCTGGACGCGGCCGGTAGCGGACCGGTCGGGGTAGGCACCGCCGGCACGGTCGACCCGGCGACCGGCACCATCCGGTATGCCACCGACAGCCTGCCCGGCTGGACCGGCACTCCGGTCGCCCACGCCCTGGCCGAGCGCCTCGCCCGCCCCGTTCTGGTCACCAACGACGTGAACGCTGCCGCGCTGGGCGAATGCTGGTCCGGCGCGGGGCGGGCCAGAACACACCTGCTGCTTGTCTCGATCGGCACCGGCCTGGGTGCGGCAATCATCCGTAACGGCCGCATCGAGGCCGGCGCTCGCGGCGGCGCCGGCGGGGTGGGCCACCTGCCGGTGCCGAGTGCCGAACGCCTGCGTTGTGGGTGTGGCCGGTACGGGCATCTGGAGGCGATCGCCTCGGGCAGCGGGCTGTCCGCCGCGTACGCCGTGGAGACCGGCGCGCGCGTCACCGGACAGGCCGTAGCGCAACGCGCGGCGGCGGGGGACGCCGTCGCGCAGCAGGTCCTGGACCGGGCCGGCACCGTCCTCGGCGCCGCCCTGGCCGGGTTGGTGGCCCTGCTCGATCCGCAGGCCGTCCTGGTGGCGGGTGGTGCGGCCGGCGCCCTGCTGCCCGCCGCGTCGGCCGCCTACTCGGCCGAACTGCCGGCCGGATGGGCCGACGTGCCGCTGCTGCCAGCCGCCCTCGGAGCCGACGCGGTCATGGTGGGCGCGGTCCGGTTGGTCATGACACACAGTGAACAGTGACGGTGCGAGCCGTCCCGGCACCGACGAAGGGACCAGGCAGGTGAGTGTGCTCGACGACCTGACCGGCGGGCTGGTGGTGTCCTGCCAGCCGCTGCCCGACGAGCCGGATGACCCGATGCGGGACCCCTACGTCCAGGGCCGGGTGGCCGCCGCGGTGGTGCGGGGCGGCGCGGTGGCGGTCCGGGCCAACGGACCGGCCGACATCAGGGCTATCCGTGCCGTGCTCGACGTGCCGGTGATCGGGTTGTACAAGCACGGCACGGATGACATCTTCATCACCCCGACGGCGGCCCACGCGATCGAGGTGGCCCGGGCCGGGGCAGACATCATCGCTGTCGACGCCACCGACCGTCCCCGTCCAGACGGGCGGAGCTTCGCCGACACGGTCCGGGCGATCCGCGAGCGGACCGACGCACTGGTCCTGGCCGACGTCTCCACCACGGCAGAGGGCGTCGCCGCCGTCGAGGCAGGTGCAGACGCGGTCGCCACCACACTGTCCGGCTACACCCTGGCCAGCCCCCAGACTGACGGGCCCGACCTCGGGCTCGTGGCGCGACTCGTCGCACTGCTACCGGTTCCGGTGATCGCCGAAGGGCGGTACCGCACCAAGGAGCAGATCGGCCGGGCCTTCGAGGCCGGTGCGCACGCGGTGGTGATGGGCAATGCCGTCACCTCACCGCTGTGGATCACCCGCCGGCTCGTACCGGCCACCCCCCGCGCGGCGGCGCCCCAGAGAAGAGGGAGAGCAGATGAAGAGACGTACCCTCCTGGCCACCGGCGTGGCGGCCTGACCGCCGCAACGATCGGCCGACCGGCGTACGCCGGACCCGCCGACCGGCAGCCAACCGTGGCACTCGTGCCCTTGGACGACCGGCCGGTCAACACCTACTGCCCTCAGATGACCGCGGCAAGCGCCGGCGCCCAGGTGCACCTGCCGCCCCGGGAACTGCTGGGCCGCTTCTTCACCCCCGGCGACGCGCCGCCATCGCCCGCTGGCTCAGCGCCACCGACGACGTCGACGGGTACGTCATCTCGGTCAGCATGCTCGCCTACGGCGGTCTGATCGCCTCACGCACCGCCGCCCCGACCCTGGCCGCCGCGCTGGAGAACCTGGCCGCGATCCGGAACCTGCGCTCGACCCGGCCCGAGGCGGTGATCGAGGTGCACGACACCATCCAGCGGCTCGCCATCACCAGCACGGGCACCGACCTGGACAACTACCGGGCGCTGCTGGTCGATTGGGCGAAGCTCTACGACCAGGTGGTCAACCTCGGGCACGAGGAGCTGCGGGCCCGTCTCGACGCCGTCCGGGCGCAGATTCCGGACCGGGTGGTCGAGGACTACCTCGCCGCGCGGGCCCGCAACCACCAGGTCAACCGGCTGATGGTCGAGTGGGTCGCCGACGGCACCATCACCCACCTCGTGCTCTCCGAGGACGACACCGCGCCGGTCGGCCTGGCCCGGGCGGAGCGGGTCGAGCTGGAGGAGCTGGTGGCCCGGCTCGGCGTCGGCGACCGGGTGGAGATCTTCCCCGGCGCCGACGAGGTCGACGCGCTGCTGGTCGCGCGGGTGGTCGCCGCGGGCACGGCGCCCAGCTACCGGGTGGAGTACGCCGGTGTCTCGGGCGAGGACTGGACCGCCCAGCTGGAGGGCATCCCGTTCGCGGAGAACATCCGTCGGCACGTGACCGCCGTGGGTGGACGGGTAGTGGACGGCGACGCGGACATCGTGCTCGCCGTGAACACTCCTTCGGCGGCGCCCGCGCAGCGGGCCGCGGACCTGGACGCCTTCGTCGGGCGGATCGGCGGGCTGCTGGCCGCCGGCACCCCGGTGATCGTGGTGGACCCGCTGATCGTGAACAAGGCGGACCACGAACTGGTCGCGCGGATGGAGGCCCGGCTGGACCTCACGGCGCTGCTGTCGTATTCGGGATGGAACACCGGGGGCAACGCACTCGGTCTGGCGCTCGGGCACGGCACCGCCCGCTGGGCCCACCTTCGCTCCTCCGGGAGCGGGTACGGCGTGCCCGAGCTGCGCGGGCCTGGCCAGGCGCACGCCGAGTACCTGCTCTACCGGTTCGTCAAGGACGACTCGTGGAAGAACGTGGTGCAGGTCGAGGCGTACGCGCTCGCGCGGGCCCGGGGCTGGGATCCACTCGCGCTGACCCCCGAGCAGAAGACCTACTTCGACGGCTGGGTACGCGACCGGCTGGTGCCGCTGACCGAGCGGTACTTCGCCGACCACTTCGCCGGACACCGTTTCGTGCTGGGCCGGCGGGGCGCACAGAATTTCACCGCGACCCTGGCGCGCTTCGAGTCGGCCCGGGTCGAGCTGCCGTGGGACCGGCTCTTCGAGGTGATCATGGAGCCCCGGCTGCAGCTGTCCTGACCG
>NZ_JAEVHJ010000272.1:0-9510 GCF_016802855.1 Micromonospora sp. ATA51
GCCTCCTTCGTCGTGGTACGTCGTGACAACCCCAGGGAAACCCCTGACCAGGGTGACTGTCACGAGGAGCGGAGGCCCCGCTCCTTCATCGCATCAAGTAGAAGGCCGACGGGACCAGAGGCAGTCGGGCAAGCCGGGCCCGTAGGTCACTCAGCCGCGACCTCGAGGCAGAAGGGCTACTCTCCTGCCTATCCGCTGGCAGTCATCACCTGGGTTCCACAGATGTCTTGATCGACTAGATGATTGATGCCTTGAAGATCGGCGCGTGTGTCGCTGCCGGGTAGACGTGGTGAGGGTGTCCAAGATCGGCGTTGCTTACCCGACGTCGAGCTACTGGAGCTGTTCGTGGACGCTGATCTGGACACCCTCGTGGCCGCACTCTACGTGGAGATCGACGATCTCCTCGAACGACCCTCCGGACGCGGGCGACGCCCGCTACTCACCCCGGCCGAGCTGGTCTGCCTGGCCGTGATGCAGGTGCTGCTGCGGTTCCCCTCCGAACGGCACTGGCTGCGCTACGCCCGCAAGCACCCTACGCGGCATGTTCCCCTACCTGCCGGATCAGGACGGCTACAACAAGCGCATGCGTAAGGCCGGGCCGCTGCTCGCGCGGGTGATGCGACACCTGGCCACCCGCACCCCGTCCTGGTACGACCAACTACGGCTGATCGACTCCACCCCGCTGCCCTGCGGGGCGTCGAGGGAGACCGTCAAGCGCTCTGACCTGGCCGGCGACGCCGGCTACGGCTACTGCGCCTCCCACTCCCGCTTCTTCTGGGGATTCCGGCTCTATCTGGTCTGCACCCCCGAGGGGATGCCCGTCATCTGCGGATTGGCCCACCCCAAACTCGGGGAACGCGAGGTCATGACCGCCCTCCTCGAAGCCGACCACCACCTCGTCACGACCGGGCAGGTCCTACTCGGTGACAAAGGCTTCGCCGGCAAGGACTTCGAACGGTTCATCACCGAGCAGCTCGGCGCCCACTTCGTCCGCCCCGACCGCAAGCGCGAGCCCACCCGGTTCGGCAAGCTCGCCCGCGTCCGACAGCGGGTCGAAGCGGTGTTCGACACCCTGAAAGGCCAGCTCGACCTGGAAGCCCACGGCGGACTGACCCTGGCCGGGGTGTTCACCCGCGTCGCACAACGCCTCTTGGCCCTGACGACCGTCATCTGGCACAACTGGACCATCGACGCACCCGTGAAGCGATCACTCATCGCCTATGACCACTGAATCTTCAAGGCATCAAGCATCTAGTCCACGAATCTGCTGCTTGAGCTGCGGGAACACGGCTTCGGCCGCCTAGCGGGCGTGTCACTAGGCAGCGGGGTTCGTGCTGGTCAGAGACTTGTGGTGAGTTCGATGATCGTCTTGGGTGGGTTGAGCTTGAGCGCGGTGAACAGGTCGCGTTGGGGCTTGGTGAGCTCGGTGGTCTGCTGGAACGTGCCGGCGGGGCCGGTGAAGGTGATCGCGTGCAGTCGGTCGAGTTCGGCGCGGATCTTGGGCCAGGTGCGGCCGGTGGTGGTCTCGGCGACGCGGACCAGCAGTAGCGCGAGCCTGCAGAGCAGGACGTGGGCGCGGATGCGCTCCTCGAGACGGTGGTAGACCGGGCGTAGGTCCAGGACCGATTTCATGTCGCGCCAGCCGCGTTCGACTTCGAGGAGTTGCTTGTAGCCCAGGGCGATGCCTCGGGGGTCAGTTTCGGGTCGGAGCAGCGCAGCAGGTACTTGCCGTCGAGGCGGGCTTCGGCCTTGATCGCTGCCTGGTCGAGGCGTAGTAGTCCGCCGGGCGTGACGCGCAGGAACCGGTTGAGGCCGGGTGAGGTGGAGATCTGCCCGCGCAGTTCGGCGCGCTTGGTCGCCGGCAGGGCGTCCGATCCAGTGATCTTGTCGGTCAGGCGGGCGAGCAGGTGTTCGCGAACGTGGGCGTCCCGCTCGGCCTCGTCGGGGTTGAAGCAGATGACGAACCGGTCGCCCGTGTCGTCGAGCTTGACCTCCTTGACCTGCAGATTGGCGGCGATCTGGGCGTAGCGGCCCTGCCGGGACAGCGCCGCGGTCGCCTCGGCCGAGCCGGAGGGCAGTTTCTCGCCGATGATGTAGTGCCCGCCGGCGCGTTGCAGGTAGCGGCGGTTCTCCGCTGAGCTGAAGCCGCGGTCGGCGACCCAGATGACCCGGGCCAGGCTCCAGTCGCGCATGTCGTCCTTGACCTGGCGGATCAGCGCCGAGTCGCTGTAGTTACCGGGCCACGACCACACCCGCAACGGGATCCCGGTGCGGGTGACGGCCATCCCGACGACGACCTGCGGCAGGTCGTCGCGGTGGTCCATACTCTTGCCGTGGGTGCGAAACCCGCTGTCACGCACCGGATCACTGGGTTCGGTGCCCCGCCGCACCCGGCCGTGCCCGTCGCGGGCGACCGGGGTGTCGGCCTCACCGGTCTCGAAGTAGGTGCTGCTCGTGTCGAAGAACAGCAGGTCCACCTCAAGGTTGAGCAGATCGGCGACCTGGTGATACACCTGCCGGGCCACCAACGCCTCCACACCCAGCAGCGCGTCCATCGCCCGGTAGCAGGCCTCGTCGACAACGGCGTCCAGGCCGTCGATGTGCACGTCGTGGGCGATCCAGTCGGTCGCGGCGAGCTTGCTCGAGGGCTTGAGCACCCGGTTCGCCGTCAACGCGAACAAGATCCGCTCCACCCGGGTGGCGTCGGCCCGCTTACCGGCCAGGGCGTCACGGATCGCGGCGTCGATACCCAGCGCGCGCCACAGGCCGTCGAGCGCGTACGCGCCGCCCATCGGCCGTGAGTCGGTCAACGTCATGTCCGTCGGCGTGGTCAACGCCGCCGCAGCGGTCGGATCCAGCAGCCTGCTCAACGCCGTGACCAGGCGCTGCACCGCCGGGCGGTCGGGTTCGTCTTCACGGCCGAAGGAGTACAGCACCTTCGTGCGCGACATCCCGGCCGCTGGGTCCCACTCGTTGTGGGCCAGTTGCAGGTAGCGCACGACCTGACCGGTCTTGTTCTTCCGCGACGACACCCGGACATACACGTGGCTAGAGGTTACGGACTCCGCCACTGTTCAGCAGGGCTACCTTCCGGGAATCGTGTCACTAGGCGATTCCAGCTCTTGACTATCCGACAACGCCGTGACCTGCGCGTTCACATGATCCCCGTGCCTAGACCGCCCCACATCTGTGGAACCCAGGCATCATGGGTCTCACCGCGTCGGGATTTGGTCTGTGCCGCCGAAACCCGCGCCCACCGGCGCGCTCGCCAGTCTGATCACGGCTTGAGGACTGCTCAGGATTATGAATTGAGCGGGGCGCGCCACGTGATCGCACTCAGGCTCGCTTGGTGCCTCGGACCCGCCATCAGAAGACGAACTGCTCCAGATTCGGGTCGAGATTGATGCCGGTGGCGTCGTCGTACTCGCCGAGCCACTCGGCCAGCGCACCCCGCCGCACCTCGTTGCCGAGGATCGGCCGCAACAACGCCATCACGCCAGGCCGGCGCACGGCACTGGGGTGAAGGTTCGTCGTGTACGCCTGCAACCGCCGCAGCTTCGCCAGGTCTGGAACCGGCGCATGGCGCACTTCCTCGACAAGGTGCTCCAATTCGCGCCGCAGTGCAGGTGTCTCGGCACCCTGTGGCGTCACCACGCTGATTCCGTCGTCGTTGATCATCCGGAACGCGAGTGTCCGATCGCGCAGCCTGCTGCTCGCATCCAGCGGCCCCTCAGCGACGGTCTGGAACTCCCACCGCCGCCGGGCCTGCTGGATGCGCTGCCCGACGTGCTGGCCGTCGGCAAGATTGAGCAGGTCGTACACGTTGCGGTAATAGCGCCCGAGCGCCGCCAGGTCGTCGGGGTCGTCCTTGTCCGGTCCGAACTGACGCCCGGTGCAGCCAACCAATGTCTTGTAGGTGGGCGGCTGCCCGCCGTCCTCAGGTGCGAACACGACCACACGGCCACCCTCTGGCATCCGCCCCTCGCGGTTGGCTCGCCCGGCCGCCTGAAGCAACGAGTCGGCCGGCGCCATCGCACGGAACACCACCGGGAAGTCGACGTCCACCCCGGCCTCGATCAGTTGGGTGGCCACCAGCAGAACGCGCTCACCCCGATCAAGGCGTGTACGTACCTTCCCCAGCACGCGCCGCCGGTGATCGGGGCACATCCGGGTGGACAAATGCCAGGCCCCACCGTCGGGCCCGGCATCACGCCACCGCTCGAACACCGCCTTCGCGTCCGCTGTCGTGTTGACCACGACCAGCGCGGCACGCTCCAACGCAGCTTGGTCGGCGATATCGGCCAGCGTTGGCTTCGGGTCCAGCTGCCACTCGTACCGCACTCGGCGCAGATCACTAACCAGCTTGGGGGTGTCGTGGATCAAGTCTGTGCAGGGAACGTCCTTGAACTCGTCCAACGCCCAGAAGCTCGGCTGTGTCGCCGAGGAGAGCAGCACGGTCGCGCCGAAGTGCCGCACGAGCAGCCGGATTCCGTCGAGGATCGGCGCGAGCATCGCGTGCGGCAGCGCCTGCACCTCGTCTAGAACGATCACCGAGTTGGCCAGCCGGTGCACCCGGCGCATCGCTGACGGCCTACGGGCGTACAGCGACTCGAAGAGCCGGACGAAGGTGGTGACGACGAACGGCGCGTCCCAGTTCTCGGCCGCCAGCCGCGCCCACCGGCCGGCTTTTGGGTCATCGAAATCGGCCTGGCTGTGGTGTTCAAGAACAACCGGCTCGCCGCCGTCCTCGTCTAGCAACCGACGGTAGACGGCAGCGTTCTGCTCAGTGATCGTGAGGAAAGGAACCGCCACGACTACCCGACGCAGGCCATGCGTCTCCGCGTGCCGCAGCGCGAACCCGCCGCTCGCGAGGGTCTTCCCGGCCCCGGTCGGTGCACCGAGGCGGAACACTCCACGATCGCGCTCAGCCGCCGCGAGGCAGTCCGCGTACACCTGCTCCCGCAGACTGCTGATCGGTGTACCCCCACGGCCTGCAAGTTCCTCACGCCGACGTTGCTCGAACACCTTGGAAAGATGGCCAAAGTCGGCGTCCGGACGCACCCGCGGACGAGTCAACCCTTGAAAATGTGCGCTGGTGTCCAAGCTGTCGGCGTCGACCAGAGCGCTGTAGCACAGACGCAGCGCCACCTCCCCTACCAGAGGATCTGCACGCCAATCCGCCGGCACCAAATGGTCGAGCCGTTCCGGCAAGTCCGGTAACAACCTCGGCAGCTTCCGCTCAGCAGACGCCATGTTGTCGGGCGCCTCAGCGAGCTTGCGTCGGAACGCCTGCCGCAAGTTGGGCGAGTCGATCAGCCCACCGTGGTGCCCGAAAATCGCACCAGCGAATGCGCCGAGGCCACGTTCATACGCGATCCGGGTGCCGAGTGACTTGTGGTCCACCCCGACTGGACCGCCGGTGGACGCGACGGCAGCAAGTTTGTCCTGCCAGACGCAGGCCGCCTTGCCCACGTCATGCAGCGCACCAAGCCAGTACGCCACCTCGCCCCCACCGAACGAGACGGCAAACCTTCGAGCCAGTTCAGCAGTGCTACGAAGATGATCGGCAAGAGAGTGCCACCGGCTGCCGCCCACGTCAGGGCTATGCGCCCAGAGAAAGTTGCCGTCAGACATGGCCAGTCCTTACGCGTCGTTGAGCTGCCTCGTCGACCCGGCCGAGACCATGATCGCCGCCACGAAGCCGGCCGGTGGGGTCATGGTCCAGCCCTGGAGGCTGCCATGCCTACGGTCTTTTCGGAACTATGCGGGTGCCGCGGAGGACGCAGAGCGGTCTTCCACCGTCCCCCGCGCTGTCCTTGCCTTCCGCAGCCTCTCAGGCCGTTTGGGGGGTCAATTGGGCAGCTTCGGTGATGAGAGCGGGCAGCTCAGCAGGGGTGCGTAGCGCTGCGATGTCGTTGGCGGCTATCCACCTGGCGCCGCCGACTTCTTCGACTTGGGCTGTGAGGTTGCCGCCGGTGGCTCGGCAGACGTAGACGAAGTCGATGTGTCGGTGTGGTCCGACCTTGCGGTCTTCGATGTCCATCTCGATGATGGCGAACGGGCTCGGGATGCTCCGGACGGCGGGGTGCCGGAATGGCTGTGGGCCGAGGATGTCGGCGATGATCCCGGTTTCCTCGTGCACCTCGCGGAGTGCCGCTTCGGCGGGGTCTTCGTTGGGATCGATGTGCCCGCCGGGGTACAGCCACAGGTCGATCTTGTTGTGGTGCACGAGCAGGACATGACCTTCGTCGTTGAAGACGATGGCTGAGCTGGTGAAGTGACGGATCATGCTCGGGTTTCTCCCTGGGCGATCTGGGCCACGCGGTCGGCCATCCACGCTACGGTCGCGTCCGTCATTCCGGGGTGAACTGGTAGCTGGACGCTGGTCGTGGCGAGGTGTTCGGCGTTGGGGCACTGGTTGGCGTAGGGCTGGAAGATGGGTTGGTGGTACAGCGGCCGGTAGCGCCACCGGATGGAGTCCGGTGGGAGTCCGGCGGCTTCGAACGCGGTGGCGACCTGCGGGATGCGGTCCTTGATGGTGAGGACGAGGTTGTAGTAGTTCGGCTTGTCCTGGACCCCGTACGGCAGTTCTCGCAGCAGGCCGCCTGGAGGTAGCGCGGCGACGATACGTTGGGCGTTGCGGCGGCGTCGGTCGAGTTGGCCGTCGAGCAGTTTGAGCCGGCGGAGGCCAATGGCGGCCAGGGGGCCGGCGAGTTTGTAGTTGACGCCGTGGGTGGTGCCGCGCAGGTGGCCGAGGTGGGTGTACCAGTCGATGCGTTCGCCGAGTTCCTCGTCGTTGGTGAGGACGAAGCCGCCCTCGCCGGTGGATAGGAGCTTGCGGTCGTGGGTGGAGAAGCAGCCGACTGCGCCGTGGGTGCCGGCGAACTGGTTGCCGACTCGGGTGCCGTGGGCTTGGCATGCGTCCTCGATTACCGGCACTCCGGCTTGGGCGAGGAGGTCTGCGCTGGCTCGTTCGTCGTTGGGGTAGCCCCAGAGCGGCAGGGTGATGGCGGCGCGGGTGCGTCCGGTGAGTTTGCGTTCGAGGTCGGCGGGGTCGAGGGCGAGGGATTCGGGCAGGGTGTCGACGGGGACGGGTGTGGCTCCGTAGGTGAGCACCGGCATGGCGGTCGGCAGGGGTGCGGTGGCCGGGACGAGGACCTCGGTGCCGGGTCGGACGCCGAGGGCGATGAGCGCGGCGTGCAGCGCGGAGGTTCCCGAGTTGACGGCGATGGCGCGCCGGGCGTTGAAGCGCTTGGCGAGCGCGTGTTCGTAGATGGCGAGGACGGGGGCGCCGCCGGAGAGGCGGCCGTCGTCGAGGGTGGCGCGGATTTCGTCGAGTTCGCCGCAGGGTGGAGGGGTGTACCGGTCGTCGACGGGGTTGAGGACGTCGTGGCTGCTACTTGTCATAGGTCAGCACCACCTTGATGGTCTCCTCGGGGCGCTGGGCGATCAGGTGGTACGCCTTGGCCGCCTCGCTGAAGGGGAAGCGGTGGGTCACCAGGCTGTCGACATGCACCCGCCCACTGACGACCAGGTCTCGGGCTGAGGCGCTGAGCCGGGGCAGGTCCCAGGCCGGGTGGGCGCGTTGCGGGCAGCCGTTGACGGTCATGGAGGAGATTAGGGTGATGCGGTTGCGGTGGTACTCCTCGCCGAGTCGTAGGCCGTTCTGGTCGCCGTGGTAGGAGGCGACAGTTGCGACCCGGCCGCCGACCCGGACGCAGCGGATCGCCTCGTGCAGGCCGCGGTAGGAGCCGGAGGCTTCGATGGCGACGTCCGCGCCCTGCGGGCCGCAGAGCTTGCGGACCTGTGCGGCGATGTCGTCGTCGGTGGCGGCGTGCACGGGTGTGATGCCGAGGGAGTCGGCGGTGTCCAGGCGCAGCGGGTAGCGGTCCACTCCGATCACCTTGGCGGCTCCGGCGAGTCGCGCGAGCTGACCGGCGAGAAGGCCGACGGTGCCGAGCCCCACCACGACGACGGTGTCGCCGAGACGTACCTCGGCGTCGTGCACGCCGCCGAGGGCGACGCGCGCCAGGATGAAGAAGACGGCGCGTTCGGCGTCGACACCGGCCGGCAAACGGCTTGCGAGGGCGGCGTCCGCGGGAACGATGTGCGCGGTGCCGTGCGGGCGGTCGAGGGTGACGAGGTCGCCGATGCTCACTTTGCCGACAGCGGCCTCGCCGACGGCGGTGACCCGCGCGATGGTCTCGTAGCCCGGCGCTACCGGGAAGTCCCGGCCGGCGCCGTCGAGGAAGATGCGTCGCTGCGGGTCCCACGACCGGTGCAGCGCGGCGGCGTCTCCGGCCACCCAGGCCATCTCGGTGCCGTGGCTGATGCCGGAGACGACCGATTCGGCGTAGACGTCGTCGGGGCCAAGTGCGGGCAGGTGCTCGCGGACGATCTCGACCTGACCCGGCCCGGTGATCATGACTCTGCTGCAGGGAGGCGCGTGGGCAGTGCGTAGCTGTGCGACGTCGGTTTCGGTCATGACCTCTCCAGGGCTGGTAGGCGGGCAAGGAGCGCGTCGACGTCTTCGTCGTTGAAGGCGTCGAATTCGCTGGTGTCGAGCCGGATGATTCGGCTGGCGTAGTCAGCGAGCGGTGTGTCGAAGGCTCGGGTGAGGTGTTCGAGGTAGGCGGTGGACAGCGCGGATTCCATGGGTCTGCCGCGTTGCGCGATCCGATGGGCCAGGACCGGCGCCGGTGCGGTCAGGGCGATGAGGAGGTCGGGTCGTGCGGCGGCGTCGCTCCAGGTGGCGCAGGTCTTCTTCACTCGACTGGCGTCGTCGGGCGGCAGGGTGGTGTGGGCGAAGATGACCTGCTGCGCCATGGACCAGTCCGCCACCACGGCTGTGCCATGGGTGAGCAGGTCGTGGATCTCGCGAAGTTGCGCGACGCGCAGCGCCAGGAAGGTCAACTCGACCTGGAGAGCCAGGGCCACGGGGCGGGTCGTCCCCGCGGCGTAGAGCTTCGGGAGAGCGGGGTTTTCGACGAACGGGTCGCGCATCAGACGCGCTCCGAGACGCTCGGCGAGTCGCTGTGCGAGGGTCGTCTTGCCGGCGCCCGTCGGCCCGGCCAGTCCGATGAACATCAGCGCCCGCCCGATGGCCGGGATGCCCTTTGTCCGGCCGGTTCTGGCCTTGGCTGTTCCGTCATGACAGCAGGTCCTTTCATGCCAACCCCGGCGAGGAAGCTGGCGAGAAAAGGGCTCGCCGACGACCCTTCCGCCGGGAGGTGGTCCTCGGGGTCGGGGCGCCAGTGAGATACCGGGACGAGCGCGGCGCCGTCCGGACGTGACGCTGCGCCGGGTTGGGGCGCGACCATGGCGAAGTCACCGAACAGTGCCTGGACCTCGGCGAGGTGGCGGAGTTGAAGGGGGGTGGGGGTGCGCTGGTACAGCCGCTGGACCTCCTCAGTCTGGCTGGTGGCCGTGCCGGAGGTCGCGTGGGAAATGACGAGGGCGCTGCCGGGACTCGCTGCGGCGCGGAAGGGTTCCACGATGGCGTTGACGTCT
>NZ_JAEVHJ010000273.1:0-9462 GCF_016802855.1 Micromonospora sp. ATA51
CGCCCCCCGCCCCCGACGAGCCCGGGCCGGCAGGCGCGTCCAGGAGCGGCGCGGGAACCCACGCATCGACCGGGACGCCCGATGGACCGCCGACGCCCGAGGCGACCGACGGCGCGCCCGCCGACGGGACGGCCGCCGACGGGACGTTCGCCGGCAATGTCCCGCCCGATCCCGCGGTGAGCCGGACCACCGGCGTCGGACCGCCGAGGTGAACACGTCGGATCCGACCGAGTTCGAGGTGGGTGGGCCGAGCGGGCGCTTCGGCACCCCCGGCAGGCCGCTGCGGCGCAGCAGCTTCCTGGTCGGCTTCACCGGCGCGCTCGGGGTGCTGCTGGCGTACGCGGTCTTCCTGGGCGTACGCAACGCCGCCGGCATCCTCGTCCTGGTGGTCATCGCGCTCTTCCTGGCCGTGGGGCTCCACCCGGCGGTGGTCCGGCTGCGGCGCTGGGGCCTGCCGCACGGGCTGGCGGTGGCGGTGGTGGCGCTGACCGTCGTGCTGCTGATCATCGGCGGGGTGCTGGCGCTGGTGCCGCCGGTGGTGACCCAGTCCGGGCAGTTCATCCAGCAGTTGCCGAGCTACCTCGACGACCTGCGTCGCAACGCCACGGTCAACGACCTGGTCGAGCGGTACGACCTCATGGAACGGGTCCAGTCGGCGGCGAGCGCGGACACCATCGGCCGGGCCCTCGGCGGCGTGCTGGGCGGCGCGCAGCTGATCTTCGGCACGATCTTCCGGGCGCTGACCGTGCTGGTCCTGACGATCTACTTCCTGGCCTACTTCGACAAGCTGCGCGCCCTCGGGTACGCGCTGGTGCCGCACTCCCGCCGGGATCGGGTGCAACTGATCGGGGACGAGATCCTGACCCGGGTGGGCGCGTACATGGTGGGTGCGCTCAGCATCGCGGTGCTGGCCGGGGCGAGCACGTTCGTCTTCGCGCTGGTCGTCGGGCTGCCGTACCCGTTCGCGCTGGCGGTGGTGGTCGCGGTGACCGACCTGATCCCGCAGATCGGCGCCACCCTGGGCGCGGTCGTGGTGACCCTGGTGGGCCTCGCCACCGACCTGCCGGTCGGCATCGCCTGCCTGGTCTTCTTCCTGATCTACCAGCAGGTGGAGAACTACCTGATCTATCCCAAGATCATGCGGCGGGCGGTCTCGGTCAACGAGGTGGCCGCGCTGCTCGCCGCCCTGCTCGGGGTGTCGCTGCTGGGCGTCGTCGGGGCGCTGATCGCAATCCCGACGGTGGCCGCCCTGCAGCTGATCCTCCGCGAGGTGGTCCTGCCCCGGCAGGAATCCCGGTGAGCGTCAGCCGGCCCGCCGGGCACCCCGGACGGGTCGACGGGCCGGTCAGCCCGCCCGGTCGGGACGCGGACCGGCGACCGGGGTGTCGGCGAACGAGGCAACCGTCCGGTCGGCGTACGCGCTGACGTCACCGGTCTCCACCGGGCCGTCCCAGGTGGTCGGCAGCGGCACCGGCACCGCCGGGTTGACCCGCCGGACGATCTCGTCGAGCACGGTCTCGGCGTCGCCCACCCAGAGGTGCTTGGCGCCGGGCACCCCGACCACCTCGGCCTGTGGCACCGCCGCGAACCGCTCCCGGGCCTCGTCCGGGCGCAGGTAGTCGTCGAACTCGGGGACCAGCGCGGTCAGCGGCTTGCCGCTCTCGGCCCACTCGGCCAGGTCGGCAGGGGTGGAGAAGCGCAGCGGCGGGGAGAGCAGGATCGCCCCCGCCACCGCCGGGTCGCAGCCGTACTTGAGCACCAGGTCGGTGCCGAACGACCAGCCGACCAGCCAGATGTTCGGCAACTCGGCGAACTCCACGTACTCGATGGCGGCGGCGACGTCGAAGCGCTCGCCGACCGCGGCGTCGAAGGCCCCCTCGCTGGTGCCGCGGACGCTGCTGGTGCCCCGGGTGTTGAACCGGAGCACGGCCAGGTCGGCCAGCGCGGGCAGCCGCCAGGCCGCCTTGCGGAACACGTGGCTGTCCATCATCCCGCCGTGGGTGGGTAGCGGGTGCAGGCAGACCAGGGTGCCGGCCGGCTCCCGGTCCAGGGGGCGGGCCAGCTCACCGACCAGCTTCAGCCCGTCGGCGGTGTGCAGCTCGATGTCCTCCCGGTGGCCGGGCAGGATCGACGAGGCGCGGATCGGTGTGCTCACCGTCCCAGTCTGGCGCGCTGCCGCCCGGGTCGCCCGCCGGGGCGGAAACAGCGTGATCCAGGTCGCTCAGCCGTGGCGGGGGGCGCTGCGGCCGCGCTGGACGACCGGTCCGCGCCGGTCCCGGGCCCGCCAGCAGCCGCTGTGCCAGTGCCGCCGGTCGGTCAGGTCACCCCGGTCGTCCGCCGGCCAGGCCACCACGTGCGCCACGCCGGGGCGGATCTCCTGGTCGCAGCCGGGACAGCGGTACGTCTTGGTCGACGCCCCGCCGCTGATGCCGCGTACCTGCCAGTCGCCGTCGCGCCACTGCTGGACCGTGGGCACGCCCTGGCGTACCCGGTCGGAGTCCAGGTGGGCGGTCTCGTCCCGGCGGGGGCGGTTGCGACGGGGGCTCACGGACACCAAGCGTACGGGCCGCCGGCGGGACCGACCCGGGACGGGCGGGCGCCACCGGCGGCCCCGGTCAGTCGCAGGTCTCCGGTCGGGTGTTGACCCGGTCAGCGCCGGGTGTGGTCGCGGAACCCGCGGCCGCTCTTGCGGCCCAGGTAGCCGGCGGTGACCAGGTGCTCCAGCAGCGGCGCGGGGGCGAAGCCCGGCTCGCGCAGCTCCAGGTAGAGCTCCCGCTGGATGGCCAGCGACACGTCCAGCCCGACCACGTCCAACAGCTCGAACGGGCCCATCGGGTAGCCGCAGCCCAGCTTCATCGCGTAGTCGATGTCGTCCGCGGTCGAGTAGCTGGCCTCCAACATCTTCACCGCGTCGTTCAGGTACGGGAAGAGCAGCGCGTTGACGATGAAGCCGGACCGGTCACCGCAGACCACGCCGGTCTTGCCCAGCGCGGCGCAGACCGCGCGGGCGGTGGCGGTGGTCTCCGCCGAGGTGCGGATGGTCTGCACGACCTCGACCAGCGGCATGACCGGTGCCGGGTTGAAGAAGTGCAGCCCGACCACGTCCGCCGGCTGCTGGGTGGCCATCGCGACGTCGATCACCGGCAGCGACGAGGTGGTGGTGGCCAGCACCACGCCCGGCTTGCAGATCTCGTCCAGGCTGGCGAAGAGGGCCTTCTTGACGCTGAGCTCCTCGACCACGGCCTCGACCACCAGGTCGACGTCGGCGAGGTGCTCCAGGGTCGCGGACCAGTTGATCCGGCCGAGCGCCGCCTCCCGGTCGTCCTCGCTGAGCTTGCCGCGTACCACGCCCTTGTTGAGCGAGGTCTTGACCGTCTCGAAGACCTTGGCGGACTTCTCCGCGCCGCGGGTCACCGAGACCACCTCGTACCCGGCCTTGGCGAAGACCTCGATGATGCCGGTGGCCATGGTCCCGGAGCCGACCACGCCGACCTTCGCGATGGCGCGGGCGCCGTCGGCGAGCGCGGCCTGCGACGCCACGGGCGTCTGCTCGTCCGGTACGACCACCGGGGAGCCCGGCCGCTCGTAGGTGTAGAAGCCCCGGCCGGACTTCCGGCCGAGCAGCCCCGCGGTGACCATCTGCTTGATCAGCGGCACCGGGGCGTGCCGGCGGTCCCGCCCGCCCCGCCGGTACATGGTGTCCAGGATCTCGTACGCGGTGTCCAGGCCGATCAGGTCCATCAGGGCGAGCGGGCCCATCGGCAGCCCGCAGCCGAGCTTCATCGCGGCGTCGATGTCCTCGCGGGTGGCGTACCGCCCCTCGAACATGCTCACCGCGTGGTTCAGGTAGCCGAAGAGCAGCGCGTTGGCGATGAAGCCGGCCCGGTCGTTGATCGTCACGTCGACCTTGCCGAGCCGGTTGCAGAGCGCCTCCACGTCGGCCACCACGTCGGCGGAGGTGACCACCGTGCGGACCACCTCGACCAGCTTCATCACCGGCGCGGGGTTGAAGAAGTGGATGCCGATGACCTGGTTGGGGCGGGTGGTGGCGACCGAGATCTCGGTGACGCTGAGCGAGGAGGTGTTGGTGGCCAGGATCGCCTCGGGCTTGCACACCCGGTCCAGCTCGGCGAAGATCCGCTGCTTCAGGTCGAGGTGCTCGGGAACGGCCTCGATCACCAGGTCCACCGAGTGCAGGGCCTCCAGGCCGACCTGGAAGTTCACCCGGGACAGCAGGGCGTCCCGGTCGGCCGCGGCGAGCTTGCCCTTGGCGACCGCGCGGTCGGTGGAGCCGGTGAGGGTGGACCGGCCGCGCTCCAGGGCGCCCTCGGAGATCTCCACCGCCACCACGTCGATGCCGTTGCGGGCGAAGACCTCCACGATGCCGGCACCCATGGTGCCCAGACCCACCACACCCACCCTGGTGAACTCGCGCGCCACGACCGGCCTCCCCTGGTTGACTCCGCCGTTGTCGACATGAACGGCCGCTAAGGTTATGCGCCGGAGTCTGCCACGTGACGCTGCGTTGTCGAGACGCCGTGGGATATTTCACGCAGGGCGGCTCAGGCCGCCGCCGGCACCCCCGTGAGCGCCAGCAGCTCCGCCACGAACTCGACCGGCCGTTCCAGGTGCGGACTGTGCCCGCAGCCCGGGAGCACCACCTCCCGGTACGTCCCGCCGGCCGCCGCGTACCGCTCCAGCACCGCCCGGGTCTGCCCGATCATCGGCTGCGGCGGACAGTCCGCCTCCCCCGGCCAGCCGGGCACCGCCCCGAGCGACCCGAGGTACGCCAGGTCGAACAGAGAGGTGTCCGAGACGATCACGTCGGCGTCGCCGCGTACCCAGGTGACCGGGGGCGGGGCCGGGACGGCGACCAGCTCGTCGGCGAGCCGGAAGTGGGCGGGCGCGAGGGCGTTGAGCACGCCGCGCTCCCCCGGCGCGGTGCCCGGCCAGTGCGGCGACGCGACGGCCGTGCCGGGGTAGTTGTCGTCCCCGGTGGCGGTGGAGAGGGCGCTGTCCAGCAGCAGCTCCTCGTCCTCGCCGAGCGACGCCGGGTCGGCGACGTAGGTGGCCGCAGCACGTTGCGGGGGCCGGTCGGGGCGTCCTCGCCGCGGTCCTTCGCGGCGAGCCGGGCGACGAAGTCGGGGTTCGCCGTGCCGCCGCCGGTGCCGGCGAAGTCGGGCGTGGTGGGCGTGCCGTGGACGTCCCGGGTGCCGCCGAAGCCGTACGGGGAGACGGGTGCCTCCAGCAGCAGGGCGGCCACCCGGTCGGGGTGGTCGACCAGCAGCCGCATCGCCACGCCCCCGCCGAGCGAGTGCCCGACGACCACCGGCCGGGCGCCGGGGGCGAAGAGCCCCGGCACGTCGAGCAGGGCGGCCACATCGTCGGCGAAGTCGCCCAGCCCGCGCGTCGCGTCCACCGGCGCGGTCTGCGTGTCGCCGTACCCGCGCAGGTCGGGCGCGACCACCCGGAGGGTCGCCGGCAGCCGTCGGATCAGCGGCTCCCAGAAGGCGGCGGAGGAGACGTTGCCGTGGACGAGCAGCACCGGCACGCCCTCCGGCGGGCCCGCCACCCGGACCGCCTGGGTGATGCCGTTCGCCGACACGACGTGCTGCGCGCTCTCCATCGGCGCATGCTGACACGTCGGGCCGCCCGGGTCCATGGGTCCGGCCCACACCCGCAACCACGGCCGGCTGTGGCCCGACCCGGTGCGGCTCCGGGCCGCGCCGGGTCGACCGGTCAGCGGTGGGCGTCGACCGGCGCCGCGGGCAGCGGCAGGACGGCGCCGCCCACCGGCAGCCGCGGCGTCGGCGGGACGGGCAGCGGCAGGGTCGCCGGTGGTCCCGGCGCGGCGCCGCGAAGCTCAGCCCCACCGGGTCCGTCCGCGCCACGCCCGGGTCGAAGTACCGCAGTTCGGTACGGCCGAGCCGGATCACGTCGCCGTCGGTGAGCTGCTCGACGCCGGCGATCCGCCGGTCGTTGAGCCAGGTCCCGTTGGTAGAGCCGAGGTCCACCAACGACACCCCGTCGCCGATCAGCTGGACCGCGGCGTGCCGCCGGCTGAGGTGCGGATCCTCGAGCACGATCCCGGCGGTCGGCGCCCGGCCGATCACCTGCGGGTCACGGCCGACGCGGAAGCTCAAACCCCGCATCGTTCCGCCCGCCACCGTCAACAGCGGCATCAACTCCGGATGATCCTCCATGGACCCCGCCTTCCACCCCACCATCGCCCCGCGCGTCAGCGTGCCACCTCACGGTTGTCATCCCCACCACCGGGTGGTCACCTCCACGACCCCGGCCGGTCAACTCCCGTTCGCCGGTTCGGCGGGCGCGCCGGTCGGCCACCGCCCACCGGCGCGCGGCGCGGCCTTCCCGGGCAGCCGGTTTCCGGGCGCCGCGAGACCTACCGGCGAGTAATCTTCGGGTCTAGACTTCCGCCATGACGGCTGTGCATGTCCCGGGGACCCCGGT
Source organism: Micromonospora sp. ATA51 (assembly GCF_016802855.1). Classification (NCBI taxonomy): domain Bacteria; kingdom Bacillati; phylum Actinomycetota; class Actinomycetes; order Micromonosporales; family Micromonosporaceae; genus Micromonospora; species Micromonospora sp. ATA51. The sequence goes on from NZ_JAEVHJ010000273.1 coordinate 6,472, forward strand.
CATCGAGGACGGTCGGTTGGTGTCGACCAGCCCGGCGACGGGTGCGGAGGCGGGGCGACTCCCGGTGGCGACCGCCGAGGACGTGGCCCAGGCGGTCGCCCGGGCCCGCGCCGCGGGCGAGTGGTGGGCCGGGCTCGGCTTCACCGGTCGCCGGGAGCGGCTGCTGCGCTGGCGGAGCGTGCTCGCCCGCCGGATCGAGGAGCTGGCCGAACTGGTCCACACCGAGGGCGGCAAGCCGGTCGGCGACGCCGTCGTCGAGATCCTCACCGCGCTTGAGCACATCGACTGGGCGGCCCGCAACGCGCGGCGCGTGCTCGGGCCCCGGCGGGTCCGCTCCCGGCTGATCCTCGCCGAGTTCACCGGCCACCTGGAATACCAGCCGTACGGGGTGGTCGGCGTGATCGGCCCCTGGAACTACCCCGTCTTCACCCCGATCGGCTCCGTCGCGTACGCGCTCGCCGCCGGCAACGCGGTGGTGTTCAAGCCCAGCGAATACACCCCGGCCGTCGGGCAGTGGCTGGTCGACCGGTTCGCCGAGGTCGTCCCCGAGCAGCCCGTCTTCACGGCGGTGCACGGGCTCGGCGACGTGGGCGCGGCGCTGTGCCGGTCGGGCGTGGCCAAGCTGGCCTTCACCGGTTCTACCGCCACGGCCAAAAAGGTGATGGCCGCCTGCGCCGAGTCGCTCACCCCGGTGCTGCTGGAGGCTGGCGGCAAGGACGCGATGATCGTGGACTCCGACGCCGACCTGGACGCCGCCGCCGAGGCGTGCGTGTGGGGCGGGCTCACCAACGCCGGCCAGACCTGCATCGGCATCGAACGCGTCTACGCCGTCGACCAGGTCTTCGACGCCTTCGTCGACAAGGTGATCGCCCGCGCCGGGCGGCTCACCGTGGGCCCCGACGGCGCCGACATCGGTCCGATCACCATGCCCTCGCAGCTCGACGTGATCCGCCGGCACATCGAGGACGCGGTCGAGCGGGGCGGTCGCGCGGTGCTCGGCGGCCCAGACGCGGTCCAGCCGCCGTACGTGCACCCGACCGTGCTGGTCGACGTTCCCGAGGACTCGGCCGCCGTACGCGAGGAGACCTTCGGCCCGACGCTCACCGTCAACCGGGTACGCGACGTCGACGAGGCCGTCGACCGGGCCAACGCCCTGTCGTACGGCCTGGGGGGTTCGGTCTTCGGCCGCAAGCGGGCGGTGGCGGTCGCGCGGCGGCTGCGCTCCGGGATGGCCTCGGTGAACTCGGCGCTGACCTTCGCCGGGATGTCCACGCTGCCGTTCGGCGGCGTCGGTGACTCCGGCTTCGGCCGGATCCACGGCGAGGACGGGCTGCGGGAGTTCGGCCGGGCCAAGTCCGTCACCCGGCGGCGGGCCCGCTCGCTGCTGCCGTCGATGACCTTCGAGCGCACCCCGGCGGACGTCGCCCGCCTGGTCAAGGCCGCCAAGCTGATGTACGGCCGGAACCGCTGACCGGCCCCGCCGCTGCCAGGCCGGCGGTGGCGGCCGGCGGCCGGCTCAGAACAGGGTCAGCTCGTCGCGCTCGATGCCGCGCAGCTTGTCGTAGTCGACCACGACGCACCGGATGCCCCGGTCGGTTGCGAGCACCCGGGCCTGCGGCTTGATCTCCTGCGCGGCGAAGACGCCGGTCACCGGGGCGAGCAGCGGATCCCGGTTCATCAGCTCCAGGTAGCGGGTGAGCTGCTCCACGCCGTCGATCTCGCCGCGCCGCTTCACCTCGACCGCGACGGCGCCCGAGTTGGCGTCCCGGCAGAGCAGGTCGACCGGCCCGATGGCGGTCATGTACTCCCGGCGGACCAGCGTGTAACCCTCGCCGAGGGTCATCGGGTTGGCGGCCAGCAGCTCCTGCAGGTGCGCCTCGACGCCGTCCTTGCGCAGCCCCGGGTCGACGCCCAGCTCGTACGAGGTGTCCTGGAAGACCTCCTCCAGGGTGATCCGCAGCTCCTCGCCGGCCTTGTTGACCACCCGCCAGACGCCGGGGGCCTCCTCCAGCCGACAGGGCGGGCTCATCCAGTTCAACGGCTTGTACGCCCGGTCGTCCGCGTGGATCGACACCGAGCCGTCCGCCTTCACCATGAGCAGCCGGGTGGCCGGCGGCAGGTGAGCCGAGAGCCGTCCGACGTAGTCCACCGAGCACTTCGCAATCACCAACCGCACCCGACGAGGGTAGCCGAGGTCCCCGCCATCGCCACCGTGCGGCACTGGTGTGCCGGTGCGATGCTGTGATCGTGCTCGAAGTCCTCACCGGTTCCGGCCTCGCCGCCTCGGCCGGCCTGAACGCCTACATCCCGCTGCTCCTGATGGGCCTGCTGGCGCGCTACACCGATCTCATGGACCTGCCCAGCGGCTGGCACTGGCTGGGCAACGGCTGGGTCATCCTCATCCTCGCCGTGCTGCTCGCCGTCGAGGTGGTCGCCGACAAGGTCCCGGTGGTCGACCACGTCAACGACGTGGTGCAGACGTTCGTCCGGCCCACCGCCGGCGGCCTCGCCTTCGGTGCCGGCTCCACCTCGGAGACCGTCACCGTCAGCGACCCGGACACCTTCTTCTCCTCCCACCAGTGGGTGCCGGTCGTGGTGGGCGTGCTGATCGCGCTCGGCGTTCACCTGCTCAAGTCGGCCGCCCGGCCGGTCATCAACGCGACCACCGCCGGCTTCGGCGCACCGGTGGCCAGCACCGCCGAGGACGCCACCAGCGCGGTGATGTCGGTGGTGGCGATCCTGCTGCCGGTGCTGGTGCTGGTCTTCCTGGTCGGGCTGGTGGCGTTCCTCTTCTGGTTCCTGCGCCGACGCAAGTCGCGCGCTCGTGAACGTCGGGCGGCTCGGGCGGCTGGGTTCCGGGTCTGATTCGTTGGTTGCGCTTTGGGGCTGGGGGCGACGTCCCCGGCTCCGGGCGGTCAGGCTTGATCCCTGCGCCGGGGACGGTCGCCCCCAGCCCTGACGTTGGTCACCGTCCGCCCGGCCGTCCCGGTC
>NZ_JAEVHJ010000274.1:0-9283 GCF_016802855.1 Micromonospora sp. ATA51
CGCCGACTGGATCGCCACCCGCGGCTACACCGCCTCCTGACCCAACCGGCACCAACCCGAAAGGGCCGACCCCCACCCGGGGGCCGGCCCTTTCGTCGTATCCGGGCATGCGTGCCGCGGATCGGGTCGGTCAGGCAGGTGCCTCGCCGTCGGCGAGCACGGCGAGGATCTGGTCACCGTACTTGGCCAGCTTGTTCTCGCCGACGCCGTTGATCCGGGACAGCTCGGCCAGCGAGGCCGGCGCGTCGGTGGCGATCTGCCGCAGGGTGGCGTCGTGGAAGATGACGTACGCGGGCACGCCCTGCTCCTTCGCGGTGGCCGCCCGCCAGGCGCGCAGCCGCTCGAAGAGTGACCCGGCGGCCGGATCCAGCTCGGCGACCACGGTGGCGGCGCCGCGTGGTTTCGCGGACCGGCTGGAGGCCGGCTTCTCCGGCTCGCGGCGCATCGTCACGGTGCGCCGGCGGCCCAGCACCTCGGCACTCGCCTCGGTCAGCGCCAGCGTGCCGTAGTCGCCCTCGACGGCGAGCAGGCCCTCGGCGAGCAGTTGCCGGACCACCCCCCGCCACTCGGTCTCGCGCAGCTCGGTGCCGATGCCGAAGACGGTCAGCGTGTCGTGACCGTACTGGGTGATCTTGTCGGTCTGCTTGCCGAGCAGGATGTCGACGCAGTGCCCCGCGCCGAACCGCTGGTTGCGTTCCCGGTCCAGCCGGAAGACCGTGGAGAGCAGCTTCTGCGCGGCGACCGTGCCGTCCCACGACTCCGGCGGGTTCAGGCAGGTGTCGCAGTTGCCGCACGCGGTCGTCGCCGTCTCGCCGAAGTACTCGAGAAGCTGGACCCGGCGGCAGCGGACCGTCTCGCAGAGCGCGAGCATCGCGTCCAGGTGGGCGGCGAGGTTGCGGCGGTGCGCGAGGTCGCCCTCCGACGTCTCGATCATCTTCCGCTGCTGCACCACGTCCTGCAGCCCGTACGCCAGCCACGCCGTCGACGGCAGGCCGTCCCGGCCGGCGCGGCCGGTCTCCTGGTAGTAGCCCTCCACGGACTTCGGCAGGTCGAGGTGGGCGACGAAGCGGACGTCCGGCTTGTCGATGCCCATCCCGAAGGCGATCGTGGCCACCATGACCAGGCCGTCCTCGCGCAGGAAGCGCTGCTGGTTGGTGGCGCGGGTCACCGCGTCCAGACCGGCGTGGTACGGCAGGGCGGGGATGCCGTTCTGCACCAGGAACTCGGCCGTCTTCTCCACCGAGGCACGGGAGAGGCAGTAGACGATGCCGGCGTCGCCCGGGTGCTCGTCGCGCAGCAGGGCCAGCAGCTGCTTGCGCGGCTCCCGCTTGGGCACGATCCGGTACTGGATGTTGGGCCGGTCGAAGCTCGCCACGAAGTGCCGGGCGTCGGTGAGCTGCAGCCGGGTGGCGATCTCGGCCCGGGTGGCGCTGGTGGCGGTGGCAGTCAGCGCGACCCGGGGCACCCCCGGCCACCGCTCGTGCAGCATCGACAGGTTGAGGTAGTCGGGACGGAAGTCGTGCCCCCACTGGGACACGCAGTGCGCCTCGTCGATCGCGAAGAGCGCGATGGCGCCGCGTTCCAGCAGCTGGAGGGTCGATCGGACGGCCAGCCCCTCCGGGGCCAGGTAGAGCAGGTCCAACTCGCCGGCGAGGAAGGCCGCCTCCACCCGCCGCCGCTCGGCCAGGTCCTGCGTCGAGTTGAGGAAGCCGGCCCGCACGCCGACCGCGGTGAGCGCGTCCACCTGGTCCTGCATGAGGGCGATCAGCGGGGAGACGACGACGGCGACGCCGTCGCGGACCAGGGCGGGGATCTGGTAGCAGAGCGACTTGCCGCCACCGGTCGGCATCAGCACCAGCGCGTCGCCACCGGCCACCACGTGGTCGACGACCTCCTGCTGGAAGCCGCGGAAGGCGTCGTAGCCGAACACCCGGTGGAGCACCCGCAGGGCGTCCTCGGTCCGCAGATCGGTGGGGGAGACCATCCGCGCAGTCTACGAGCGTCCCCCGACAGCCCGACCGACGCCGAACCGCGTGCCGGCCGGGGCCTCCGCCCGCTTTCGGGACGGAACCGGACAAGCAGGTGTTCCGGTCGTCACCCCGTGGAATCCCGGGCGGGGTCCCAGCCGTTAGAGTCGCTGATTGACCACGCGCGGCCGACCGGCCGCGGCGCCACGGCTGGGGGTAGCGGGTGAGCGAGGCGCGGACGGCGGCGGACCTGGTGCCGGCCGAGACTGCGGGGGCGGAGCCGGCGGTCGGGCAGCCCGCGCCGACCGAGGCGGACACCAGCCTGGTGGTGGTGACCGGTCTCTCCGGCGGTGGGCGGAGCACGGTGGCCCGGGCGCTGGAGAACGTCGGCTACTACGTCGTCGACAACCTGCCCCAGGCGTTGATGTTGGACATGGCGGAGCTGGCGTTCAAGGCCGGCGGCGCGGCCCGGCGTACGGCGATGGTGCTGGACGTCCGCTCGCGCGCCTTCTCCACCGACCTGGCCGGGGCGATCCGGGAGCTCAAGGATCGCGGCTTCTCCCCGCGGGTGGTCTTCGTCGACGCCGACGACGAGGTGTTGATCCGCCGGTTCGAGAGTGTCCGGCGCTCGCACCCGTTGCAGGGCGACGGGCGGCTGGCCGACGGCATCGCCGTCGAGCGCGCCCTGCTGGAGGAGGCCCGCGACCAGGCCGACGTGATCATCGACACCAGCCACCTCAACGTCAACCAGCTCCGGCGCCGGTCGAGGAGCTCTTCGGTGGCGAGGACGCCCGCCGGCTGCGGATCACCGTCCTCTCCTTCGGCTTCAAGTACGGGCTGCCGTCCGACGCCGACTTCGTGATGGACGCCCGGTTCCTGCCGAACCCGTACTGGGTGCCGGAGTTGCGGGAGCACACCGGGCGGGAGGAGGCGGTCAGCTCGTACGTGCTGGGCCAGGAGGGGGCGGACGCCTTCGTGGCGGGGTACGCCGACCTGGTCAACGCCACCACCGCCGGGTTCGAACGCGAGGGCAAGCGCTACCTAACCGTCGCCGTGGGGTGCACCGGCGGCAAGCACCGCAGCGTCGCCATCGCCGAGGAGTTGGCCGCCCGGCTGCGCCAGTCCGGCATCGCGGCCAACGCCCAGCACCGGGACCTGGGGCGGGAATGAGCCCGCGGAAGGTGGTCGCCTTCGGCGGCGGACACGGCCTGTCGGCGTCCCTGCGGGCGCTGCGGCACTGCGTACCGGAGCTGGACCTGGACATCACCGCGGTGGTCACCGTCGGCGACGACGGCGGCTCCAGCGGCCGGTTGCGCGCCGAGCGCGGCGGCCTGCCCCCGGGTGACCTGCGCCAGGCCCTCGTCGCGCTGGCCGGCGACCATCCGGCGACCCGGCGCAGCGCCGGGCTCTTCCAGCACCGCTTCGCCGCGGCGGCTGCCGCGCCGGAGGCCGGGAGCGCGGCCTGCGGCACCGATCCGCTGGCCGGGCACGCGGTCGGCAACCTCGTCCTGTGCGGGCTGATGGAGCTGCTCGGCGACCCGGTCGCGCGCTCGACCACGCCGGGGCGATGCTCGGCGCGGTCGGCCGGGTGCTGCCGATGTCCCGCCAGCCGGTCGGCATCGAGGCCCGGGTGCGCGGCGCAGACGCCGACCACCCCGACGAGGTACGGACCGTGCGCGGCCAGCACCAGGTCGCGGTCACCAGCGGCCGGGTCGAGTCGCTCCGGCTGACCCCGGCGGCGCCGGCCGCCTGCGCGGAGGCGGTGACCGCGGTCGCCGAGGCCGATTGGCTGATCTTCGGGCCGGGCAGCTGGTACACCAGCGTGCTGCCGCACCTGCTGGTGCCGGGGCTGGCCCACGCCATCGTGTCGAGCCCGGCCCGACGGCTGGTCACGCTCAACCTGGTGGCCGAGAAGGAGACCCTCGGACTCTCCCTGGCCGACCATCTGGCCACCCTGCGGCGCTATCTGTCCGAGTTGAAGGTGGACGTGGTGTTGGCGGACTCCACGGCGGTGGGTGATCCTGAAGCGGTGCGACGTGCGGCAGAATCACTTGGTGCCCGGCTGGCCCTCGCTCCCGTCGCCGTCACCGACGGCACGCCCCGCCATGATCCGGCCGCCCTGGGCGCCGCGCTGGTGCCTGTCCTGGGCGCCGATCGTTAAGCACGTACGTAATCACCGGCGACACGCCGGTACGGGTCCGTGGAGGGGCGCAGAATGGCGATGACAGCCGCGGTCAAGGACGAGCTGAGTCGGGTCGACGTGCCCAAGCCCTGCTGCCGGCGGGCGGAGATGGCCGCCCTGCTGCGCTTCGCCGGTGGGCTGCACATCGTCTCCGGGCGGGTCGTGGTCGAGGCCGAGCTGGACACCGGCGCGGTGGCCCGGCGGCTCCGGCGGGAGATCGCCGAGGTCTACGGCTACCCCAGCGAGATTCACGTGCTCGCCTCCGGCGGGCTGCGCAAGGGCAGCCACTTCATCGTGCGGGTGGTCAAGGACGGCGAGGCCCTCGCCCGGCAGACCGGCCTGCTCGACGTGCGTGGCCGCCCGGTGCGTGGCCTGCCGCCGCACGTGGTCGCCGCCAATGTCTGCTGCGCGGTCTCCGCCTGGCGCGGCGCGTTCATGGCGCACGGCTCGCTCACTGAGCCGGGCCGCTCCAGCGCGCTGGAGATCACCTGCCCCGGCCCGGAGTCGGCGCTCGCCCTGGTCGGCGCGGCCCGCCGGATCGGCATCGTGGCCAAGAACCGCGAGGTGCGCCAAGTGGACCGGGTGGTGGTCAAGGACGGGGACGCGATCGCCGCGCTGCTCACCCGGGTCGGCGCCCACTCCAGCGTGCTGGCCTGGGAGGAACGCCGGGTCCGCCGCGAGGTCCGGGCCACCGCGAACCGGCTGGCGAACTTCGACGACGCCAACCTGCGCCGCTCGGCCCGCGCCGCGGTGGCCGCGGCCGCCCGGGTCACCCGCGCGCTGGAGATCCTCGCCGAAGACGCCCCCTACCACCTGACCTCGGCCGGCCGGCTGCGGCTGGAGCACCGGCAGGCCTCGCTGGAGGAGCTCGGTGCCCTCGCCGACCCGCCGCTGACCAAGGACGCCATCGCCGGGCGGATCCGCCGGCTGCTGGCGCTGGCTGACAAGCGGGCCCGCGACCTGGGCATCCCGGATACCGAAGCGGCCGTCACGCCGGACATGCTCGTGGTCTGATAGGACGGTGAGGCGCCAGCGGGCGAGCGGGATCACGACCCGCCGCAGCGCGGCGACGCACGCTCGGATAGGGTCGCTGCGTACGGCAAGGAGGCCGGCACAGGCACCCCTCGCCGTGCTCACCGCCTCGGGCGGTCAGGTCCTCTCAGACCGCGGCGGGGTGGCCGAGATGAACCGTCAACGGCCGGCTCCAACGGTCGGCGCACACACCTCCGCCGGCCCGGGTCTGACGCCGGCGGACCAGAACGCGAGGAGATGGGACCTGTGACCATCCGGGTTGGCATCAACGGCTTCGGCCGGATCGGCCGTAACTTCTTCCGGGCAGTGCTGGCGTCCGGCGCTGACGTCGAGGTCGTCGCGGTCAACGACCTGACCGACAACGCGACGCTCGCCCACCTTGTCAAGTACGACAGCATCCTGGGTCGCCTCCCGCACGAGGTGAAGGCCACCGCTGACGAGATCACCGTGGGCGGCAAGACCATCAAGGCGTACGCCGAGAAGGACCCGGCGAAGCTGCCGTGGGGTGAGGTCGGCGCTGACGTCGTCATCGAGTCCACCGGCTTCTTCACCGATGCCAGCAAGGCGAAGGCGCACGTCGACGGCGGGGCCAAGAAGGTCATCATCTCCGCCCCGGCGAAGAACGAGGACGTCACGGTCGTCATGGGCGTCAACCACGACCAGTACGACCCGGCCAAGCACACGATCATCTCGAACGCCTCGTGCACCACCAACTGCCTCGCCCCGATGGCGAAGGTCCTGCACGACACGTTCGGCATCCAGCACGGTCTGATGACCACCATCCACGCGTACACCCAGGACCAGAACCTGCAGGACGCGCCGCACAAGGACCTGCGCCGGGCCCGGGCCGCCGCGCTGAACATCGTCCCGACGTCGACCGGCGCCGCCAAGGCGATCGGCCTGGTGCTGCCGGACCTCAAGGGCAAGCTGGACGGCTACGCGCTGCGGGTGCCGATCCCGACCGGCTCGGTCACCGACCTGACGGTCAACGTCGGCCGGGAGACCACGGTGGACGAGGTCAACGCCGCGCTGAAGGCCGCCGCCGACGGTCCGCTCAAGGGCATCCTGGTCTACAACGAGGACCCGATCGTCTCCGCGGACATCGTCACCGACCCGGCGTCCTGCATCTTCGACGCGCCGCTGACCAAGGTCGTCGGCAACCAGGTCAAGGTCGTCGGCTGGTACGACAACGAGTGGGGCTACTCCAACCGCCTGGTCGACCTGGTCAAGCTGGTGGGTTCGTCGCTGTGAGCATCCGGACCCTCGACGACCTGCTCGCCGAGGGGGTGTCGGGTCGCGCGTGCTGGTGCGCGCCGACCTGAACGTCCCGCTCGACAAGCAGACCGGTGAGATCACCGACGACGGCCGGATCCGGGCCGTGCTGCCCACGCTGAGCGCGCTGGTGCAGGCCGGCGCCAAGGTGGTCGTCTGCTCCCACCTGGGCCGCCCGAAGGGCGCGCCGGACCCGCAGTTCAGCCTCGGCCCGGTCGCCGGACGGCTCGGCGAGCTGCTCGGCGCGCCGGTGCACTTCGCCGCCGACACCGTCGGCGACTCCGCCCGGTCCACCGTGGAGGGGCTGGCCGACGGCCAGGTCGCGCTGCTGGAGAACCTCCGGTTCAACAAGGGGGAGACCAGCAAGGACGACGCCGAGCGGGGCGCCTTCGCCGACCAGCTCGCCGCCCTCGGCGACGCGTACGTGGACGACGCCTTCGGCGCGGTGCACCGCAGGCACGCCAGCGTCTTCGACGTGCCGGCGCGGCTGCCGCACGTCGCTGGCCGGCTGGTGCTGCGCGAGGTCGAGGTGCTGAGCAAGCTGACCAGCGAGCCGGAGCGCCCGTACGTGGTGGTCCTCGGCGGCTCCAAGGTCTCCGACAAGCTGGCGGTGATCGAGGCGCTGCTGCCGACGGTCGACCGGCTGCTCATCGGCGGCGGGATGTGCTTCACCTTCCTGAAGGCCCAGGGCCACGAGGTGGGCTCCTCGCTGCTGGAGGAGGAGATGGTGGAGACCTGCGGCAACCTCCTGCAGCGGTCCGAGGGCAAGATCATGCTCCCGGTCGACGTGGTGGCCGCGACCGCCTTCGCCCCCGACGCCGACCACGACGTCTTCCGCGCCGACGGCATCCCGAGCCACCGGGTGGGTCTGGACATCGGCCCGGAGACGGTCGCCGGCTTCGCCGCCGCCCTGAAGACCTCCCCAGGTGGAGCCCCGGGGAACGCGCGGACGATCTTCTGGAACGGCCCGATGGGCGTGTTCGAGATGCCGCCCTTCGCCGCTGGCACCCGGGGCGTCGCCGAGGCGATCGCCGACTCCGACGCGTTCAGCGTGGTCGGCGGCGGTGACTCGGCGGCCGCGATCCGGGTCCTCGGCCTCGACGAGAAGGCGTTCGGGCACATCTCCACCGGTGGCGGCGCCTCGCTGGAGTACCTCGAGGGCAAGACCCTCCCCGGCATCGCGGCACTGGAGGACTGATGGCGGGCGTCACCCGCCGGCCGTTGATGGCCGGCAACTGGAAGATGAACTTGAACCACCTCGAGGCCAACCTGCTGGTGCAGAAGCTGGCCGCGAGCCTGACCGAGAAGCACCTCACCGAGGTGGAGACGGTGGTCCTGCCGCCCTTCACCGACCTGCGTACCGTGCAGACCGCGGTGGACGGCGACAAGCTGCTGATCGGCTACGGCGGGCAGGACCTGTCGCCGTACCAGTCCGGGGCGTACACCGGGGACGTCTCCGGGCCGATGCTGGCGAAGCTGGGCTGCACGTACGTGGTGGTCGGGCACTCCGAGCGGCGGGCCTTCCACTACGAGGACGACGCGGTCGTCAACGCGAAGGTGGCGGCGGCGCTGGCCAACGGGCTCACCCCGATCCTCTGCATCGGCGAGGGCCTGGAGATCCGGGAGCAGCTCAAGCACGTGCCGCACTGCTGCGACCAGCTCGACGCCGCGCTGAAGGGGCTGACCCCGGAGCAGGTCACCAAGGTCGTCGTCGCGTACGAGCCGGTCTGGGCGATCGGCACGGGCAAGACGGCCACGCCGGAGGACGCCCAGGAGGTCTGCGGCGAGGTCCGCAAGCGGCTGGGGCAGACCTTCGACGAGGGCACCGCGCAGCAGGTCCGTATCCTCTACGGCGGGTCGGTCAAGGCGTCGAACGTCGCCTTGATCATGGCCCAGCCGGACGTGGACGGGGCCCTGGTGGGTGGGGCGAGCCTGGACGCCGAGGAATTCGCGCAGATCTGCCGGTTCCCGGAGCACATCGCCCGCTGACGGCTCGCTATTCTTGACTCCGCCCGTCCGCCGGCCGGTGCCGCGTGCCCGACCTGCCCGGGCAGATGATCGCTACGAGAGGACTGACCCCAGCCATGCCGATCGCGTTCGCGTACACGTTGATCGTGTTGTTGATCATCACGAGCATCCTGCTCACCCTGCTGATCCTGCTGCACCGAGGTAAGGGCGGCGGGTTGTCGAGCATGTTCGGCGGCGGCGTCAGCTCCAGCCTGGCCGGCTCCTCGGTGGCCGAGAAGAACCTCGACCGCTACACCGTTCTGGTGGGGATCGTCTGGTTCGCGTGCATCGTCGGGATCGGCCTCTGGCTGCGGCTGCAGATGAGCAGCGGGTCCTGAGCGAGCGCTTCTGGTCGTACAATCTGCGCGCGGTCCGTCACGACGGGCCGCGCGCAGTTTTTGTCCGCCGCACCCGCGTCGCCGCCGCCCCCGGGCGGCGGTCCCCGCACGACGACAGGAGCGAGCAGCCGTGCCGAGTGGCAACGTCATCCGTGGCGCCCGGGTCGGGTCCACCCCCCAGCGGCCCGCCGAGCGGTCCGTACCGGCCCCGCGCCGGGCGGTCGCCTACTGGTGCCGCAACGATCACCGGATCGAGATCCTGATCGCCGCCGAGGCGGAGGCGCCGCCGGTCTGGGACTGCCCGCACTGCGGCCAGCCGGCCGGCCGGACGCGCAGAACCCGCCCGGCCGGTCCGGACCGAGCCCTACAAGTCGCACCTGGCGTACGTGAAGGAGCGGCGCACCCCCGAGCAGGGCGAGGCGATCCTCGCCGAGGCCCGTGGCCGCGCTGCGGCAGCGCCGCGGCGGCCTGACCCGCGCCGGCCC
>NZ_JAEVHJ010000275.1:0-9262 GCF_016802855.1 Micromonospora sp. ATA51
GGCCGACCGGCACGGCGTGCCGCTCGCGCTGCGCGGCTCGGCGGCGTCGGTGCCGCTTCGCGCTGCGCGGCTCGGCGGCGTCGGTGTCCTGCACGCCGGAGTGCCCGGCACGGCGAACCGGAACGGGTCGCCGGCCTGGTCGACGCGCTGCGGGCGGCGACCGCCGCCGTCGCCGGGCACGCCGTGGTGCTCACCGCGCCCCCGACCGTGCGGGACCGGGTCGACCTGTGGGGGCCGGTCGACGGGCTGGCGCTGATGCGCCGGGTCAAGCAGCGGTTCGACCCCGACGCCCGACTCGCGCCCGGCCGATTCGTCGGAGGGATCTGATGACCATTCCCCAGCAGCCCGGCGAGCGTCCGGTCACCTCGCCCGGCGGCACCTTCCCGGCCACCGGGCCGCGCGACGTGCTCGGCCTGGCCGCCCAGCCGCCCGACGGGGGCGCCTTCGACGCGCACCACCCGCCCGCCGCCGAACTGATCTCCGACTGCGTGCACTGCGGTTTCTGCCTGCCCACCTGCCCCACCTACGTGCTGTGGGGCGAGGAGATGGACTCGCCCCGCGGGCGGATCTACCTGATGAAGGAGGGCCTGGAGGGCGAGCCGCTGTCCGACTCAATGGTCACCCACTTCGACCGCTGCCTCGGCTGCATGTCCTGCGTGACCGCCTGCCCCTCCGGGGTGCGCTACGACCGGCTCATCGAGGACACCCGGCAGCAGGTCGAACGCCGGCACCGCCGGGGGCCGCGGGAGCGGGCGCTGCGCGCGGCGATCTTCGCCCTCTTCCCGTACCCGCGGCGACTGCGGCTGCTGCGCGGGCCGCTGCGCGCGTACCAGGCCAGCGGGCTGCGCCGCCTGGTCGCGCGGACCGGGCTGCTGCCCCGGCTGGCGCCCACCCTGGCGGCGCTGGAGTCGCTCGCGCCCCGCCTCGGCAGCCCCGCCCGCCTCCCGGCGCGGATGCCGGCGGTCGGGCCGCGCCGGGCCGTGGTCGGCATGCTCACCGGCTGCGTGCAGTCCGCGTTCTTCCCGGAGGTCAACGCGGCCACCGCCCGGGTGCTCGCCGCCGAGGGCTGCGACGTGGTGATCCTGCCCGACCGGCAGGGCTGCTGCGGCGCGCTGAGCGTGCACAACGGACGCGAGGAGGAGGCGCGCCGCTTCGCCCGCCGGACCCTGGACGCGTTCGCCGCCGCCGGCGTCGACTTCTTCGTGGTCAACGCGGCCGGCTGCGGCTCGACCCTGAAGGAGTACGGCGACCTGCTGCGCGACGACGCCCGCTACGCCGCGCTCGCCGCCGACTTCGCCGGCAAGGTGCGCGACCTGTCCGAGCTCCTCGACGAACTGGGCCCGGTCGCCACCCGGCACCCGCTGCCGGTGACCGTCGCGTACCACGACGCCTGCCACCTCGCCCACGCCCAGGGCGTCCGCGCCCAGCCCCGCCGGCTGCTGCGCGACATCCCCGGGCTGGAGCTGCGGGAGATCGCCGACCCGGAGATCTGCTGCGGCTCCGCCGGGATCTGGAACGTGCTCCACCCCGGGCCGCCGCCGAACTCGGCGACCGCAAGGCCCGGACCGTACTGGCCACCGGGGCGCGGCTGCTCGTCACCGCCAACCCCGGCTGCCTCATGCAGGTCGCCGCCTCGGTGACCCGCGCCGGCGGCGACATCGCCCTGGCTCACACCGCCCAGGTCCTCGACGCCTCCCTCCGCGCCCGCCCGGTGGAGGAGCTGCTGTAGGACCCACCCCTTTTCACGTGTCGAGGTGACTCATGTTCGAACAGTTCACAGTCGTCACCGATCCCGTCGGTGACTCCGTCGCGCTCTCGGCCATCTTCGCGGTCCTGCCCCTGCTCACCCTGTTCGTCCTGCTCGGCGTGCTGAAGGTCAGGGCCTGGCTGGCCGGCGTGATCTCCCTCGCGGTCGCGCTGGTGGTGGCGATCGCCGTCTACGCTATGCCGGTCGGGCAGGCCGTGCTGTCGGCCACCGAGGGCGCGGCCTTCGGCTTCTTCCCGATCCTGTGGATCGTCATCAACGCGATCTGGGTCTACAACCTCACCGTCGAGAGCGGACACTTCGACGTGCTGCGCCGCTCGTTCGAACGGGTCAGCCCGGACATGCGGATCCAGGCGATCATCATCGCGTTCTGCTTCGGCGCGCTGCTGGAGGCCCTCGCCGGCTTCGGCACCCCGGTCGCGATCACCGTGGTGATGCTGATGGCGCTCGGCTTCCGCCCGATCCACGCCGCGTCGGTGTCGCTGTTGGCCAACACCGCGCCGGTGGCCTTCGGCGCGCTCGCCACCCCGATCGTCACCCTGGCCAGCGTCACCTCCGGGGTCAACGACGACTCCCGGCTCACCGTGGACACCCTCGGCGCGATGGTCGGCCGGCAGACCCCGATCCTCGCGGTGGTCGTACCGCTGATGCTGGTGGCCCTGGTCGACGGGCGGCGCGGCATCCGGCAGACCTGGCCGGCCGCGCTGGTCGCGGGTGTGACCTTCGGGCTGGCGCAGTTCGTCGCCGCGAACTACATCTCCGTGCCGCTGACCGACATCGTCGCCGCGCTGGTCTCGGCCGCCGCCGTGGTCCTGCTGGTCCGCGTCTGGCGCCCGGTCACCCCGGCCGACCTGGGTCGCGAGCCGGCGGCCGTGCCCGCCGCCAGGGGGCCCGTCGAGGCCGAGCTGGCCGGTCCCGGCACGGTCCGCGCCGCCGCGGTCAGCCGCTCCGGTACGACCACCGCCGCGCCCGCCCTGGATGGACCGGGTGGCGAAACCCCGCCGGGTGACCCCCGCATCGACGAGACCGCTCCCGCCGGCCGGCACCGCACCGGCGGCGACGACCTGGAGCCACGGCCCGCCGACCAGGCTCGCGCCGCCACGGCGGACGGCCGCCGGATCGCCGACACCCCGGCCGAGGTGGCCCGCGCCTACGCCCCCTACCTGATCATCATCGCGATCTTCTCCGTCGCCAACCTCGGGCCGGTCAAGGCGGCCCTGGCGAAGGAGCCGTGGACCGTGAAGTTCGACTGGCCCGGACTGGACATCCTGGGCGGCAACGGCAAGCCGCTGTCGTCGGCCACGTTCACCCTCAACTGGCTGCCCGCCGCCGGCACGCTGATGATCCTCGCCGGCATCCTCACCGCCCTGGTGCTGCGGGTCTCCGCCGGCCGGGCGCTGAGGGCGTACCGCCGCACCTACGTCGAACTGCGGTACGCGATCGTGACGGTGATGGCGGTGCTCGCCCTGGCGTACGTGATGAACCAGTCGGGGCAGACCAACACCCTCGGCGCGTTCCTCGCCGCGGCCGGCGGGGCGTTCGTCTTCCTCTCGGCGATCCTCGGCTGGATCGGGGTCGCGGTGACCGGCTCGGACACCTCGGCCAACGCGCTGTTCGGCGCGTTGCAGGTGCAGACCGCGGCGCGCGCCGGGCTGGACCCGGTGCTGCTGGCGGCGGCCAACTCCTCCGGCGGCGTGCTCGGCAAGATGATCAGCCCGCAGAACCTGGCGATCGCCGCCGCCGCGGTCGGGATGGCCGGCCGGGAGGGGGAGATCTTCCGCAAGGTGTTCGGCTGGAGCCTGCTCCTGCTGCTGCTCATGTGCGTGCTGGTCGCGTTGCAGGGCTCGCCGGTGCTCGACTGGATGGTGCCCTGACCTCGCTGGACAGGTCGCCGTCCCCTCGTGGGGACGGCCGGCGGACATCTCACGGTCACCGGGCCGGCGGCTCGGCCCGGACCAGACCCACCTCGTAGGCGAAGACCACCGCCTGGACCCGGTCGCGCAGGCCGAGCTTGGTGAGGACCGCCGCCACCCGGTGACGCCGGGCCGGCACTGCGCGGGTCCGCGGTCCTTGACAACCTGACCGACGGGTGCCTACCGGCTGCCGTGTCGTGCCTCGGTGGCAGGAAAGGGTGTGGTGGTGGCGAGTCCGATGCCGACCGCGGTGAGCAGGACCAGCGCCCCGAGACCGGGTAGGCGGGCCGTCGCCGGCGCGGTGAGCGCCACGAGCAGCACCCCGAGCATGCGCCGCCGGGACGTCCTGCCGTGGGCACGTTGCCAGATCAGCTGGTCGCCGAGGAGGTAGACGATCACCCCGCCGTACAGGGCGGTGTGTCCCCAGGGGTCCGGCGCCGCCGTCGGCCGGTACGCCAACTGAGCCAGGGCCGACTTCAGGCCGAAGGCGATCAGGATCAGTCCGGCGACGGGCAGCAGATGCAGGTAGGTGTAGGCGTCCCGGGCCAGGGCCGCCCGTAGGCTGTTCGGGACCTGCCGGAGGCGGCGGTCGAGGAGCTCGTCGGTGCCGACGTAGGTCCACCAGAGCGTGGCGAGCAGGGTGACGCTGAGCGTGATCGCGAGCAGGACGGCCGGGGAGATCGGCGCGCTCACGAGGGCGACCCCGGTGGAGCTGACCGCCTCACCGAACGCGATGAGGACCACAAGGTTGTACCGCTCCACCCAGTGGTCGAGCGAGCGGATCTGCCAGTTGCGTGGGCCGATCAGATAGCCGCCACCGAGGTCGATCGCCAGGGCAGCTCCCCACAGCACGGCGCTGATCGGCGTGACGGGGCTGCCCCGCGGTGGGAAGGTCAGCGTCGCGCACAGCAGCAGCGCCAGAGCTGCCCCGGCGGGTACGGCGGCCCGGGACAACTGGGCTCGTACCGTCGGATCCGCGCGGGCGGCGAGCCAGAACGAGGCGAAGTGCAGGATGCGGACAGCCGCGTAGCAGGTCACCACGATCAGCGGCCCGGGCAGCCCACCGGGTACGCGACTGAACGCCTGCGGGATGGCGATGCCGAGCACGAGGGTCAGCGCCGCCGCGACGAGCATGGTCACCCGCACGGAAATCGCGTCCCGGGACGTCGCGCTACCCAACCAGGCGTAGTAGCACCAGGACCACCACAGCAGGACCACGACGCCCAGTCCCTGGGCTGCCCCGGCCGCGGATGGCTGACGGCTCATCAGCACGGTGACCTGGATGAACGCATACACGATCAGCAGATCGAGGAAGAGCTCGTGCGGCCACACGCCCGACACCCGGGTCGCCGTGCCGGCGACGCTCCGGTGCAGCCTGCGGTGCCGCTGGCGAAAGATCGTGCGGTCGGCGACCACCATGGCGCAGACGGCGGCGGCGAGTATCGCCAACGACGCCACCGCCGGAACGCGCAGGGCCAGCGGCACCGAGGCGGTGAGCAGTGCGATACCGAGTATCAGGCTGCGCCCCGTCAGGTTGGTGCCGCGCCGTTCGAACGCCAGCAGTCCGAGCAGGTAGAGCGCAACTCCGCCGTAGAGGGCGAGGGCGCTGCCGGGGTCCCACTGATGGACGGTGCGCTCCTCCGTTGCGCTCAGCGCATGTTTGAGCCCGAGCGCGAGCAGGATGAGACCGCCGATCATCGGTAGATGCAGCATGGTGTAGGCGTCGCGACCCAACAATGACCTGGCGCCACCGGACAGGCGCTGCAGTGCCTGCTCGGCGGCGGGCTTGGCGAGGTCGAAGTAGGTCCACCACAACACGGCGACGACGACGATGCCCAGCACCGAGCCGATGATCACCGACCAGGTGATGGGTGGGTCACCGACCAGCCCGCGGCTGGTGCCGATCGAGATGATCGTCCCGCCGAGGGCGATGAGCACGATCAGGCTGTACCGCTCGGCCCAGTGGCCCGCGGACGTGAGCTGCCAGGTGCCTGCGCCCAGCGCCCACAAGCCGACGTAGTCGACGCCGACGGCCACGGCGAACAGCACCAGCTGGACGTGCACCACCGGCGTCCACGCAGGCAGGAGGAGGGGGAGGGACGCGGCGAACAGCAGCAGCGGCGCACTGACGAACAGCGGGAGCCAAGCGCGCCGAACGGGTGGACGCCTGCCGTCGACGTTCCACAGGGCGAACGTCGCGATCAACAGTGGCCCGAGGCGAGCCAGCAGAAACGCGACGACGAAAACCAGCGGGCCGGGTAGACCGTGCGGCCGGTCAGCAAACGCCTCGGGAAGGGTGACACCGACCACGAAGATGGACGCCGCCGCCACGAGGACAACCAGCGGCATGATGCCTCGATCGAGCCGGACCAGATTCCCGAGCGATGCGTACGACGCCCAGCACCGCCACAGCAGCAGCACCACCAGGCCCCCCTGAAGCAACCCGACGGGATGGAAATTCGCCGACATCAGCGCGGTGACGTTGAAGAAGGCGTAGACGAAGACCAGGTCCACGAAGAGTTCCAGCCGCGTCACACCGCCGGGGGCGAGCACGATCAGCCTGGACAATCCGGCGCGGGAACGCTCTCGGTGCGCTGGTATCACGGCACGACCGTCCGGCGTCGGTCAGGTGTGATCATTGGCCGGCGGGCTGGCATCGATCTTCAGCTTGTAGATCCAGACGGGGTAGTCGACCGCCTCGGCCCCACCGGCCAGTCCCGGGGTCCGGTTGAGCTGGGCGGCCGGGATCCACAGGTTTCCGGAACTGTCGATCCACATCGCGTCGCCCCAGATCAGGCGCGGGTCGGCGAGGAGGGTGTCGACCTGCCGGTCGGGCATGATGGTCAGGATCTGGCGGTGTTCCACGTCGCTGAGGTAGATGGTGCCGGCGGCGTCGATGGCGGTGCCGCCGGTGGTTGGGGTGTCCAGCCATGTCTCGACTCGTTCGGCCAGGGTGTCGTCGGGCACCGAGGGATCGTCGAGCCAGCGGGTTTCGATCCGGGCGAGCGGTCCGGATGCCGGCTGGAAGTAGAGATACCGCCCGTCGGGGGAGACCTCGAGCTGATCGGCGTGTACGCGTAGTTCGCTGCCGTCCTGACGGCGCAGGACTTGCCCGTCCGCGTGCATGGTGCGGCGGTCGATCGTGCTCGGGTGACCGTCGAGCACCCGGCGGGCCTGCCCGGTGGTCAGGTCGAGAACGATGAGCCCGGGTGCCCCGGCGTCGGTGAGGTAGGCAGTCTGATCGTTGAAACGTACGTCGTCGAGGTAGCTCGTCTGCCGCCGCGTCGCGCCGAGGTCGTAGCTGCGTGCGATCGTGTCGGTGGCGAGATCGATCGCGATCAGCCGTGCGCCGCCAGCGACGGCGGGCAGGCCGATGCCGGGAGCGCCGGCATCAACGATCCAGAGCCGCCCGTTGGGGCCTGTCCGAAGCGCGTTGACGCACACGAACGCCCCGGCCGGGTCGTGGTCGTCGCGCGCCTGGTTCCACCCCGCGTCCGGATAGGGGATGAGCCTGCGTCGGGCATGGCTTCCGCGACCTGGAGGCCGGGACCGTCCGCGGACGGGAAGCTCACGAATACCCGCCCGTCCTCACTGGTTGTGACACCGGTCCAGACCCGGTCGGCGGACAGCACCGGCATGAGGCGGGAATCCTCTTGCTGGGGTAACACCACCACGCGTACTCCTCACGTCCGCGGGGCCGTCGCCCCATTCCCTCCTCGAGCACCACTCCGGTCTTCGCTCGAGTCGTCGGCGCGTGTGGGTGGTGCGGGCTACCCACCGTCCGACGCGACAAACCCGGCCGTCAGGCGGGAAGCTGCGAACAACGGCAGCGCGCCGAGTGCCGCGAACGACGCCGTCGAACCGACCAGCATCAGCAACCCCTTGACCCCCCGCCGCCGGCAGTCGTCAGCCGGCCGGGGGCCGCGGGGACCGGTTCCGGCAGCGGCTCGCCGGTCTCCAGCAGGGTCTTGAGGCTGGCGAGCAGCTCGGGCCAGCCGCCGCCGCCGTCGAGCTGACCGCTGATCGCCCGGTGCATCTCGCCCTCGGGGGAGAAGTCGTCGTGGGTCACGGTCAGCCGGACCGTGTCGCCGTGCGGCTCGAGGTCGAAGGTGACCTTGGAGCGGCGTTCGCCGAGCCGGGCGGCCAGCTCCTCGTCGGACCAGCCGAAATGCGCGGCGTGCTCGGGCGGGACGCCGTGCCAGCTGTAGGAGAGCCGGTGGTAGGGCTCGGCCGCCAGCACCCGCTGGCCGAGGTCCCTCGCCTCCGCGTCCGGCGCGTCCTGCCAGAGCAGGGGCGATCCGGGGCGCCAGTCGGAGACCAGCGTGACGCCGCTCCAGTAATGCCGGGTGAACTCCGGCTCGGTCAGCGCCCTCCAGAGCCGTTCCGGGGGTGGTCCTGATGTAGGCCGTGTAGGCGACCGTCGGGTTCTGCATGGGCTCGGACTTCAATGCTGTCTGCAGGTCGGCGAGGGCGCGCGCCCGCTCCCGGTCGTACCGGCCGAACCAGCGGTCGGCGACGGCGTTGATCGGGGCGGCGTTGAGGTGGTGCAGCTTCTCGCGGCCCCGCCGCGCGGCTCCAGCCCTTCGGGCGCTGAGAGCTAGCCTCCTAGGACGCCCTAGAGGTGGTGACGCCCCGCCACGGGAACGGAGACCTGTCGTCGGCCAGGAGGGACTTGGTCAGCGCTCGGGCACGGGCGCGTCGGTGTGGCCGTCGATCACCTGCCGGCCGGCCAGCGGTTGGTCGAGCCGGACGTGGATCCGCCATTCGACCGGCTCGTCCCCGCCCGACCAGCCCAGCCGGGGCGCTCGCACCGAGACGCGCACGACGACCGACGTGGCGTCCTCGGCGGTCGCCACCCGGGACACCACGTACGCCGGATCCCTGCGCAGGTGGGCCACGATCACCCGGGGATCGTCGGTGCGGTCGTACGCCTCGACGGAGATCTCCTCCTCGCCTGGGCGGAGCACGTCCCGGGCCACATGCGCCAAGCCGATCAGCAGGACCGCGCCCAGCAGGGCCGCGCCGGCACCCCGTCGCCGCCACCAGCTCATCGCATCCGCCTAGGGGAGGAGGGCGGCGCGGCGGGCGGCGACCACGACCTCCAGGCGGGTGTGCGCGCCGAGCTTGCGCATCGCCGCGCGGAGATAGCTCTTCACCGTCTCCGGTCGCAGCCCGAGCTGCTCAGCCACGTCGCGTTGGTACAGCCCAACGCCACGCAGGCCAGCACGTCGGTCTCGCGGGGCGAGAGTGGACTCGCCGGGGCGGGCGTGGCGCCCTCGGGTCGGGTCACCGCGCCGGCGAGCCGGTCGGCCACCGCGTCGAGCCGGTCCCGCAACTCCGGGTCGTCGATCCGGCGCAGCAGTCCGCGCAGCTCGGCGTGGGCCTGCCGGACCTCCTCCCAGTCCGGTCCGGCGGCACCCGGATCCAGGACCGCGTCGGGGGCGCTGGCCCGCGGGTCGGGGGGCGGCCGTCCGCAGGGTGGTGAGCGCGGTCCGGGCCGCGTCCCGGTCCGTCAGCCGGCGCTCCAACTCGCGGCCGGCGTTCACGGCGGCGGCCACCAGGCGGTCGCCGAGGGCGAGCCGTT
>NZ_JAEVHJ010000276.1:0-9149 GCF_016802855.1 Micromonospora sp. ATA51
ATGCTGGTGGGGCTGGGCGGCGGCGCGGCACTCGGCTGGCTGCTCAGCCGCCGGCGGCGCGGCGCGCTGACGCTGCCCGCCCAGCCCGCACCACCCGCGCGTCCCGGCCCGGCCTCCTGAAGGGGTTCAGGCGTGGGCGGGGAGCCAGTCGGGCAGTGGCTCGCGGGCGGCCAGCCAGCCGTCCGGCACGCCGCCGGGGGTGCCGACGCCGGTGTGCGCGGCGACCACCGCGCCGACGATCGCGAGGTGGTGTCCACGTCCCCGCCGGCCTCGACGCAGACCCGGATCGCCGTCGGGTAGTCGTCGAGGTGGGTGGCAGCGACCCAGAGGGTGAACGGGACGGTGTCCTGGGCGGTCACCCGGGAGCCGTTGCCGAGCACGTCGGCGGCTCGCCGGCGGGGCGACCCAGCAGGCCGGCCGCCCGGCGTACCCGCGCGTGCACCTCGCCGCCGGGTCGAGCGCGGCGCCGACCGCGGCCAGCAACCGGGTCGGCTCGGCCGGTCGCCGTCGAGCGCGGCGCCGACCGCGGCCAGCAACCGGGTCGGCTCGGGCCGGTCGCCGTCGAGGCGGGCCCGGGCGGCGAGCGAGGCGGCGACGGCCACCGCGACCGCCCCGGCGATTCCCTCGGGATGGGCGTGGGTGACCTCCGCGGAGGCACGGGCCTGGTCGGCGGCGCGACGGGTCGAGTCGGCGTGCCAGGCGCCGAGCGGGCCGACCCGCATCGCTGCCCCGTTGCCGCAGGAACCCTGCCCGTCGAACGCGGACGCGGCCGCCACCGGCCAGGGCGTGCCGGTGCGGATCAGCCGGAGGATGGTGACGGCGCCCGGGCCGTAGCCGCGGTAGGGCTCGCACCGCTCGGCGAAGTCGAGCGCCAGCCGGTCCCGGTCGATCCGTCCGCCGGCGGCCAGCGCGGCCACCACCGAGCAGGCCATCTCGGTGTCGTCGGTCCACGGCCACGGTGGGGGCGGCAGCCGTCCGGCGGCCAGGTCCGTGGGGTGCCGGCCGGGGACGAAGAACTGCGCGCCGAGCGCGTCGCCGACCGACAGGCCGGCGAGCGCGTCCCGGGCGAGCGCCAGCCGGGCGTCGGGAAACAGGGTGAACGTCATCGTCGTCCCAGCTTGCCCGCTTTCCAGCAGTGCCGCAACGCGATCAACTTGCCACGCCCAGTACCGTCTTGACGTGGCCACCGTGCTCCTGGTCGAAGACGATCACGTCGTACGCGGCGCGATGCTGCGGTCCCTCACCGACCGGGGGCACGCCGTGCACGCCGTCGGTACGGCCCTGGACGCGTTGCGCCGGGTCGCCGCCGAGACCCCCGACCTGGTCGTGCTCGACCTCGGCCTGCCCGATCTGGACGGCTCCGACGCGCTGCGGATGCTGCGCGGCATCACCGACGTCCCGATCATCATCGCCACCGCCCGCGACGACGAGCAGTCGGTGGTCCGGCTGCTGCGGGCGGGGGCCGACGACTACATGGTCAAGCCGTTCACCGGCGCGCACCTGGATGCCCGGATCACCACCGTGCTGCGCCGGGCCGGCCGGGCCAGCCGCACGGTGCAGCCGGCCGTGCACACGGTCGGCGGCCTGCGGGTGGACGTGGGCGAGCGCAGCGCCCTGCTCGACGGGGAGCCGCTGGCGCTGACCCGCAAGGAATTCGACCTGCTGGCGTATCTCGCCGCACGTCCCGGCCGGGTAGTGTCCCGGCGGGAACTCTTGGAGGAGGTATGGCGGCAGCCATCGGTCGGCGAGGACCAGACCATCGACGTTCACCTGTACTGGCTGCGCCGCAAAATGGGCGAGTCCGCGGCGAAGCCGCGCTACCTGCGCACCGTGCGGGGGGTCGGCTTCCGGCTGGTGGCGCCGGACTGAGGTCGTCGCTGGCCTGGCTCACGGCCGGCATGTGCAGCCTCGTCGCGCTCGCCTTCCTCCTCCCGCTCGGGATCAGCCTCGGCGACCAGGCGCGCGAGGAGAAGCTGGCGGACGCCGCCCGGCGCAGCGCCCTGGTCACCGGTGCCCTCGCCGTCAGCACCGACCCGGCGGTCGTCGGGCGGGCCGTGGCGGCCAGCGGTGACGACCCGGCGACCCGGCCGGTCGTCCACGGACTGGGTGGCGACGAGTCCGCGGGCCGCGCCGACGCGGCGGCGCTGGCCCGGGCCGGCGCGGAGCGCCGCTCGCTGGTCACCGACGTGCCCGGCGGGGTGCTCCGGCTCGACCCGGTGGTGCTCGGCGACAAGGTCGCCGTGGTGGAGGTCTTCGTCCCCGACCGGGTGCTCGACGAGGGCTCCGGCGGCCGCTGGCTGCTGCTGCTCGCGGTGGCCGTCGCGCTGGTGGGCGCCGCGGTCATCGTGGTCGACCGGGTGGCCGCCCGCGCGGTCGACTCGACCGGCGAGCTGGTCAAGGCGGCCCTGGCGATCGGCGACGGCGACCTCGGCGTACGCGTCGAACCGAGCGGACCGCGGGAGCTGGCCGAGGCCGGGCACGCGTTCAACCGGATGGCCGACCAGCTGGTGGCGCTCCGCTCCGACGAGCGGGAACTCGTCGCCGACCTCTCCCACCGGCTGCGCACCCCGCTGACCGTGCTGCGCCTCGACGCCGAGGCGCTGGAGTCCGACGACACCAGCATCGGCACGTTCAGCGAGGCGGAGCTGGACCGGCGGCGGGGCATCCGGCGGATCCGCCAGGCCATCGTCACCCTGGAGGGCGAGGTCGACCAGCTGATCAAGACCACCCGCAAGGCGGTCACCCAGGAGACCGGCCCGGCGATGTGCGACGTCAGCGAGGTGGTCCGGGACCGGATGGTCTTCTGGGCGGCCCTCGCCGGGGACCAGAACCGGCCGCACCGGGTCAGCGGGGCGCAGCTGCGCATCCCCGCGCCGGTGCCCCGGGCCGAGCTGGCCGCCGCGCTCGACGCGGTGATCGGCAACGTCTTCCGCTACACCCCGCAGGGCACGGCCTTTGAGGTGGCCGTCAGCCGGCGGGACGGGTACGTGGCGATCCGGATCGACGACGCCGGCCCCGGCATCGCCGACCCCGACCGGGCGCTGCGCCGCGGCGCCAGCGACCAGGGCTCGACCGGGCTGGGGCTGGACATCGCCAAGCGGGTGGCGTTGCAGGCCAACGGCTCGGTGAGCATCGACCGGGCCCGGCTCGGCGGCGCCAGCGTGGTGATGCTGCTGGCCGACCCGGAGGCGACGCCCCGGCAGGTCAACCGGTTCGGCCTGGTCGGCCGGATCTCGCGGGAGGCGCGGGAGCAGAAGACCGGCGGGCGGCGCTGGCCCCGGCCGCGCTGACCCCGCCGGCTGTGGGCCGGCGCAAGTCTTCCTTAGATCCGGGTTAACGACGGCGTCGGGGCCACGGTGGACTGACAGGATCTGGGACGAACCCATCAGTTCCGTCGGCCGGAACGCCCTGTAACACCACCGGCAGGCCGGAGCCGTGCGCGCGGCGGGAGTTCGGTCCCCCCACACCTCGCTCCCGCCGCGCGCCACTCCCCCGTCGAGCCGCACCCCGGGCGTGAGGTGACCGTGATGACGCCGACCGTCAGCCGCCTGCTCCGCTGGGCCGCCGTGATCGGGGTGGGCGTCGCCCTCACGCTCGCCGCCTGGCAGGACCCGGTGCTCGCGTACGGCGCGCGGCGGCCACCGCTCGGCACGCCGCTGGCCAAGGTCGTGATCACCACGGCGCTCGGTGGGCTGGTCGGGATCAACGTCGTCCTCGCCGGGCGCGCCGGCCGACGCGGGTCTCCCCGCCGGCCGCGCCGTCGCGTCCGCTCAGCGGGTCGCGGCCGCCAGGTAGGCGTCGATCTCGGCGCTGATTCGCGCCTGCTCGCCGGCCTCCATGAACGACGCGGTCACCGCGGCGCGGGCCAGGCCGGCCAGCCCCTCCGGACCGGCGTTCAGCAGCCGGGCGGCGACCGCGTACTCGTCGTTGAGGGTGGTGCCGAACATCGGCGGGTCGTCGGAGTTGACGGTGACCAGCAGCCCGGCCTCGACGAGCTGCGGCAGCGGGTGCTCCGCCATGGTCGCCACCGCTCGGGTGCGCACGTTGGAGGTGGGGCACACCTCCAGGGCGATCTGCCGCTCGGCCAGGTGGGCGAGCAGTTGCGGGTCGAGGGCGGCGGAGATGCCGTGGCCGATCCGCTCGGCGCCCAGCTCCCGCAGCGCGTCCCAGACCGTCTCCGGTCCGGTGGTCTCCCCGGCGTGCGGCACCGAGCGCAGGCCGGCCGCCCGGGCCTGGTCGAAGTACGGCTTGAACTGCGGTCGGGGCACCCCGATCTCCGGGCCGCCGAGGCCGAAGCTGATCAGCCCGTCCGGCCGCTCCGCCAGGGCGATCCCCAGGGTCTCCTCGGCGGCGGGCAGGCCGGCCTCGCCGGGGATGTCGAAGCACCAGCGCAGCGCGATGCCGAAGTCGGCCTCGGCCCGCTTGCGGGCGTCCTCGATGGCCTCGCAGAACGCCGGGGCGGGGATGCCCCGGTGCACGTGCGAGTACGGGGTGACGGTCAGCTCGGCGTACCGGACCTGCTGGCGGGCCAGCTCCCGGGCCACCTCGTGGGTGAGGATCCAGACGTCCTCCGGGTCGCGGATCAGGTCGACGACGCTCAGGTAGACCTCGATGAAGTGGGCGAAGTCGCGGAACGCGAAGTAGTCGGCGAGGGCGTCCGGGTCCGCCGGGACGGGGGTGCGCCCCTCGTGCCGGGCGGCCAGCTCGGCGACGATCCGGGGCGAGGCGGAGCCGACGTGGTGCACGTGCAGCTCCACCTTGGGCAGTCCGGCGATGAAGGTGGACAGGTCGGTCACTGGTTCTCCTCTGCGTGGGCGCCGGTGCGGGCCACCACGAAGATCCGGCGGAAGGGGAAGTACACCTGACCCTGCCGCACCGGGTACGCCGCGGTGAGGCGTACCCCCAGCTCGGCCCGGAAGTCGGCCCAGCCGGCGGCGTCCAGCGCGGCCCGGACCGGGCGCAGCGCCGTCCCCTCCATCCAGGTCAGCACCGGGTGGTCCGCGTCGGCGGCGGCCGGGAGCAGGTGCACGTAGGTAGTCTCCCAGGCGTCCACCGCGCAGCCGGCGCCGACCAGCAGGGCGGCGTAGTCCACCGGGTCGCCGACCGGCGCCTCGCGCAGCAGCGGGGCCAGCTCGGCCCGCCAGCGGTCCCGCCCGGCGACCTCGCGCAGCGCCCGGTGCGACGGGGCGTCGAAGTTCCCCGGCACCTGCGTGGCCAGCCAGGCCCCGGCGGGCAGCTCGCGGGCCCAGCGGGCGAGCAGTTCCCGGTGGCCGGGCACCCACTGGAGGACCGCGTTGGAGACCACCACGTCCACGTCCGGCCCGGGGCGCCAGTCGCGGACGTCGCCGACGGCGAAGCTGACCGGCACGTCCAGGGTGGCGGCCCGGTCGATCATCTCCGGGGAGGAGTCCAGGCCGACGATCCGGCTCCGGGGCCAGCGCTCGGCGAGGCTGGCGGTGAGGGTGCCGGGCCCGCAGCCGAGGTCGACGACGGCCCGCGGCCGCGGCGCCGGGATCCGGGCCACCAGGTCGTGGAACGGCCGGGACCGCTCGTCGCCGTACCGCAGGTAGGTGGTGGGATCCCACATGACAGCCTCCAAACCGTACGTACGTTTTGTTAAAACCATACGGCCCGTCGAGCGCCCGGGCAAGCGGATCACTAGGCTCGTCGGGATGGAACAGCGCAGCTTCGACCGGCTCGGCCGGCAGGTCGGCATCGTCGGACTCGGCGCCTGGCAGCTCGGCGCCGACTGGGGCCAGGTCAGCGAGGACGCGGCGATGGCCGTCCTGGCCGCCGCCGTGGACGCCGGCGTCACGTTCCTGGACACCGCCGACGTGTACGGCGACGGGCGCAGCGAGCAGCTCATCGGCCGGTTCCTGCGGGAGCGCCCCGGGCACGGGCTGACCGTCGCCACCAAGATGGGGCGCCGGGTGGCGCAGACGCCGCAGGCGTACACCCTGGACAACTTCCGGGCCTGGACCGACCGGTCCCGAGCCAACCTCGGCGTGGACACCCTGGACCTGGTCCAGCTGCACTGCCCGCCCACCGCGGTCTTCGCCGACGACCGGGTCTTCGACGCCCTGGACACGCTGGTCGCCGAGCAGCGGATCGCCGGGTACGGGGTCAGCGTGGAGACCTGCGACCAGGCGCTCGCCGCCATCGGCCGGCCCGGCGTGGCCAGTGTGCAGATCATCCTCAACGCGGTCCGGCACAAGCCCCTGGAGCGGGTGCTGCCCACCGCCGCGGCGGCCGGGGTCGGCATCATCGCCCGGGTGCCGCTGGCCAGCGGCCTGCTCTCCGGCCGGTACGACGAGCACACCACCTTCCCCGCCGACGACCACCGCACCTTCAACCGGCACGGCGAGTCGTTCGACGTCGGCGAGACCTTCTCCGGGGTGGACTACGACCTCGGCCTGGCCGCCGTGCGCCGGCTCGCGCCGCTGGTCGGCGAGGACCGGACGATGGCCCAGTTCGCGCTGCGCTGGATCCTCGACCAGCCCGGCGTCACCGTGGTCATCCCCGGCGCCCGCGACGCCGACCAGGCCCGGCGCAACGCCGCAGCGGCCGACCTGCCGCCGCTGACCGACGCGGAGCGGGCCGCCGTGCGGCAGACGTACGACGAGCTGATCCGGCCGCAGGTGCACGACCGGTGGTGACCGGCGCGGCGCCGACGTGCCGGGGCGCCGGCGGGCATGCTTGGACCGGCGCCGTACGCCGGAAGGGGATTCGATGAGGGGCTGGCTGACACTCACGCTCGGGCTGCTGGCGGTGGTCGTCGGCGCGGTCTGGACCGTGCAGGGCCTCGGCTACATCGGCGGCAGCGTGATGACCGACCAGCGAATCTGGGCGGTGGTCGGGCCGGTGCTCGTCCTCATCGGACTGGCCGGACTCTGGTACGGGGTGCGGGCTCGCCGCCACCGGTCCTGACCCGCGCGTCCCACCCGGACCGTCCCCGGAACGCGGAAAGCCCCGCATCCCTGCGCGGGCTGCGGGGCTTCACATCGATCCGGGGGGCCGGATCGCACTGGCCGGCGGCTGCCGGCCGGCACTGCTCAGAGGGGGCGGACCTGCTCGGCCTGCGGACCCTTCTGACCCTGGGCGATCTCGAACTCCACCCGCTGGTTCTCCTCCAGCGTGCGGTAGCCGCTGGTCTGGATGGCCGAGAAGTGGACGAACACGTCAGCACCCCCGCCGTCGACGGTGATGAAGCCGAAGCCCTTGTCTGCGTTGAACCACTTCACGGTTCCCTGCGCCATGTGTATCTCCTTCTAAAACTGGCGGCCGAGCACGCCGTGCGGCCGATTGGCCGTTTTCGAGCAGCGGCGCCTGAGGCGGCCCCCGGTGAAGGAGACTTCTCTCAACCCACGCCGTCTCTCAACAGCGGGGAACAGCAAACCACGTACGTAAAAACTCTGCACAGCCCAACGGACGAAATTCTCCGACATGTGACCTGACGGATGCGTCAGATCAACTGGGCGGGCCGGCGGGACCGTGCGAAAGGCCCCTTCCCCGTCGATGGCTGGGGAAGGGGCCGACACCTGCGCTGATCAGTCGGGCCAGCTGCCGGTCAGCCGGCGTACCCCGACTGCGCCGCCCCGGTCCACCGCGGCCCGGACCGCCGCAAAGATCGCTCCTTGCAACGCCGCGGCGGCCAGGATCTCGCCCCAGCCGCGGTCCTCGTCGGTGGCGCTGGGCGCCTCGCCGTCGCCCGCGGTCACCTTCCAGACCTGCCGGAAGATCACCCCGGCGACCGTGCCGGCGGCCAGCCCGAGCAGCACCCCGACGGGCTTGTACGCGGCCTTGCCGATCTTTCCGCTCACCTGCGCCTCCCCCGGACGATCAGCAGCACCACCACGCTCGCCACCGCGCCGGCCGCGATGGTCGCCCACGGGACGGGATTGCGCCGGACCGTCCCACCCTTCTCGGACGCCTGCACCCGGGCGACCCGGGCCTTCTCCGCGGCCTGCCCGCGCACCACGCCGGCCTTCTCCGCGGCCTGCCCGCGCACCACGCCGGCCTTCTGCGCCGCCTGCCCGCGCACCCGGGCCAGGGTCGACGCGGCCTGCTCGCGCATCCGCGCCTTCGCCTGCTCGGCGGAGTCCTTCAGCCGGGCCTTGACGTCGGCCTTGGCGGCCAACAGCTCCACCGTCTCACCCAGCTCCACCCGGGTGCGCCGGATCTCCTCGCGGAGCGCCTCGGTGTCGCCGGTCCCGTTGCCCGTCATGCCCGCCTCCCGTCCTTCACCGCGGCGGTGACGGTGTCCACGTCCGCCCGGACGCTGCGAACCGTCGCCTGCGGCACCGGCGGGACGGCACGGCTGACCTGCTTCTTGCCGACCAGGGCGAGCGCCCCGGCGAGCAGGAAGAGCGCCACCCCCACGATCAGGGCGGCGAGCCACCCGGGCATCACCAGCGCCAGCAGCAGGATCGCCGCGGCGACCAGGGCGCCCGTGCCGTAGAGGGCCATCACCCCGCCGCCGCCGAAGAGGCCGATCCCGATCCCGGCGTGCTTTCCCTTCTGGGTCAGCTCCGCTCGGGCCAGCGCCAGCTCGTCCCGCACCAGCCGGGAGACCTGCTCGGTGGCCCGCTGCACAAGTTCCGCGGTGGACGGCTCGCTCCCGGTCCGGGACGTGCTGCGACTCGCGACGTCAGCCATGCTGTCCTCCTTTCATCATCACCGCGCTGTATGCCCGGAGTCGCGGCCCGCCAATCCTGCCCGGAGCGCCGGTCCCGCCGCCCACCGTCCGGCGCGGGCCGGAGCCGGGGCGTGCGCAGCAGGTCCCCCGAACCCGACGGAACAAACCCACCGGGGGCCAGATGTCCCCGCAACGAGCGACCCTGGCGGGTCCGCCGCGGCGGCAGGACGCCTCCCGGCAGGTGCAACGGGCCGGCGGGCGGCGAGGTCACGTCGGGCGGCCGGTCAGCCGTCGTGGCCGTGCAGCGTGACGACAACCGCCTCGCCGGCGCCGAGCGTGACCTGGAAGTGCCCCGCCTCGGCGGTGCCCACGGTCGGCTGGAATCCGGGCCAGCTGCCGTCCGCGGACACCACGCGCCCGTCGATGCGTACGCCGGGTGCGTCGAGGGTGCGGCCGGCGCCGCTCGGGTCGTCCGGCGTCATCCGGTCGATCTCGTACGTGGCGCCGGGCGCCG
>NZ_JAEVHJ010000277.1:0-9144 GCF_016802855.1 Micromonospora sp. ATA51
CACGCCATCGGCTCGTCGCCGAGCTGGCCGGCCCGGTGCGGCGGTCCGGCTGCGCAGCGGCGAGACCGTGCTCGAGGTCGGAGTGGCACGTGCCCGCCCAGGCCGCGCCCGGGACCGAGCCCGCACCCGCAGCCGTACCCGAACCGGAGCCGGCCGCCGGCCCGCCGCCCGAGCCCGGCCGGCTCACCGTGCGGCGCCCGTGGTCGGCACCTTCTACCGGGCCCCGGAACCCGGCGCGGCGCCGTTCGTCTCCGTCGGCGACCTGATCCGGCCCGGTCAGGTGGTCGGCATCGTCGAGGCGATGAAGCTGATGAACGAGGTGACCGCCGACCAGGCCGGACGGGTGGTCGAGGTGCTCGTGGACGACGGCCAGCCGGTCGAGTACGACCAGCCGCTGCTCGCCCTGGAGCCGGCCGGGCAGTGGGGTGGATGATGTTCGAGAAGGTGCTGATCGCCAACCGGGGCGAGATCGCGCTGCGGGTGCTGCGGGCCTGCCGGGAACTGGGCGTGCGCACGGTGGTGGTGCACTCCAGTGCCGACGCCGACTCGCTGCCGGTGCGGATGGCCGACGAGACCGTCCGGATCGGACCGGCGCCGAGCCGGCAGAGCTACCTCAACGCGGCCGCGATCGTCGAGGCGGCCCGGCAGACCGGCGCCCAGGCCGTGCACCCCGGTTACGGCTTCCTGTCCGAGGACGCCGACTTCGCCGAGATCTGCGCCGAGAACGGCCTCGTGTTCATCGGGCCGCCGCCGCAGGTGATGTCCGCCCTGGCCGACAAGTCCACCGCCCGGGCGCTGATGAGCCGGGCCGGGCTGCCGCTGCCGCCGGGCAGCGTACGGACCCTGCCGACCGTCGCCGAGGCTCTCGAGGTGGCCGCCGAGGTGGGGTACCCGGTGATCGTGAAGGCCGCCGCGGGCGCGGCGGGCGCGGGATGACCGTGGTCCGCTCCGCCGGCGCGCTGCCCCGGGCGTACGCCCGCACCCGCGCCGCCGCCCAGGTCGCGTTCGGCGACGACCGGGTGTACGTCGAGCGGTACCTGACCGACGCCCGGCACGTCGAGGTGCAGGTGCTCTGCGACGGCCACGGCAACGGGGTGCACCTGGGCACCCGGGACTGCTCGGTGCAGCGCCGGCACCAGAAGCTGGTCGAGGAGGCGCCGGCCCCGGGGCTCTCCGTGGCCACCCTGGACACCCTGGCGGAGAACGCGCTGCGTGGCGCCCTGTCGGTCGGCTTCACCGGGGCGGGGACCGTGGAGTTCCTCGTCGACGAGGCGGAACGGTGCCACTTCCTGGAGATCAACTGCCGGATCCAGGTGGAGCACCCGGTCACCGAGATGGTCACCGGCGTCGACCTGGTCCACGAGCAGTTGCACATCGCGGCCGGGGTGCCGCTGCGGTTGCGGCAGGAGGAGATCCGGCTGCACGGGGTGTCGGTGGAGTGCCGGGTCAACGTGGAGGACCCGGACCGCGACTTCGCCCCGGCCCCGGGGCGGCTGGAGCGGTTCCGGCCGCCGGGCGGGCCGTTCACCCGGGTCGACACCCACGGCCACCCCGGTTACCTGGTCAGCCCGCACTACGACTCGCTGCTGGCCAAGGTGGCGGTCTGGGCGCCGGACCGGGCGTCCGCCCTGGACCGGCTGGAACGCGCGCTCGGCGAGTTCGACATCGCCGGCCCCGGCGTGCGGACCACCATTCCCTTCGTCCGGCGGGTGCTCGACGACGCCGCCTTCCGCAAGGCCCGCCACACCACCGGCCTGGTCGACCGGCTGCTCGCCGACCGCGCCCCGACCGGCGCGCCCGTACCGGCGCCCGCCGCCCCCGCCGCGGCCGCCAACCAGCCCGGCACATCCGTCAGGAGGACCCGATGACCGTCGCTTCCGATCGACCGCTCACCACGGAGATAACCGACATCCTGGTCACGCACTGCGGCCTGGACGCCGACACCGCCGCCCGGAGCCCCGCCGCCAGCCTGGAGGAGCTGGGCATGGACTCGCTGGCCCTGCTCGAACTCTCCGCCGTCGTCGCCGACCGGTGGCAGGTACGCATCCCGGAACAGGCCGGCCGGCTCAGCATCGCGGGCGTCGCCGACCTGGTGGCCCGCCGGGCCGACCCGCCGCCCGGGCACACCGAGAACAGCGTGCTCATCGACGCGCCGCTGCCGCTGGTCTGGCGGGTCACCAACGACGTCGCCCGGTGGACCGCTCTGTTCACCGAGTACGCCGTGGTGGAGATCCTGGACCAGACCGGCGACACCGTCCGGTTCCGGCTCACCATGCACCCCGACGAGAACGGGGTCTCCTGGAGCTGGGTCAGCGAACGCACCGCGGACCCGGCGACCCGGCAGGTGCGGGCGCACCGGGTGGAGACCGGCCCGTTCGAGTACATGCGGATCCACTGGCGCTACGACGAGGTGCCCGACGGCACCCGGATGACCTGGGTGCAGGACTTCGCGATGAAACCCACCGCGCCGGTGGACAACGCGGGCATGACCGACCGGATCAACGCCAACAGCAAGGTTCAGCTGGCGGTCATCAAGGAGCGGATCGAGCGGCTGCACGCCGGAGGCGACGATGAGTGAGATGGTCACCGGCGTCATCGCCGCCCGCGACGTCGCCGCCGACCGGCGGCGCGGCGGGGAACTGCGGGTGCTGCTCGGGCCGAAGACCGTCGGCAGCACCTCCGGCTTCATGGGGGTGGCCGCGCTCGCGCCGGGGGAGCGGATCGCCGAGCACTACCACCCCTACAGCGAGGAGTTCCTCTACGTGGCACGCGGCGCCATCACCGTGGACCTCGACGACGAACCGGTGCCGCTGGCGGCCGGGGAGGCGCTGTTCGTGCCGCGACTCGTGCGGCACCGGCTGCGCAACACGGGCGACGAGCCCGCCGAGGTGGTCTTCCACCTCGGCCCCCTCGCGCCCCGGCCGGAGCTCGGCCACGTCGACACCGAGGTCGCCCAGCAGCGGGGCCCGTCGTGACCGGCCGGCGCACCGTCGTCACCGGCATCGGGGTGGTCGCCCCGGGCGGCGCCACCCGGGACCGGTTCTGGAAGACCATCACCGAGGGGCGCACGGCCACCCGGCGGATCACCTTCTTCGACCCGGCGCCGTTCCGCTCCCGGATCGCCGCCGAGTGCGACTTCGACCCCGATGCCGCCGGGATCACCCTCGCCGAGCGGCGGCGCGCCGACCGGTACGTGCAGTTCGCCCTGGCCTGCTCGGCGGAGGCGCTCGCCGACAGCGGCCTGACCCTCACCGACGCCGAGCGGGAGCGCGCCGGGGTGGTGCTCGGCACCGCCGTCGGCGGGACCATGGCGCTGGAGAAGGAGTACGTCCGGGTCAGCGACAGCGGCCGGGACTGGCTGGTCGACCACACCCTCGGCGGGCCGTACCTCTACCAGGCGCTGGTCCCGAGCAGCCTGGCCGCCGACGTGGCCTGCCGGCACGGCCTGCACGGCCCGGCCCAGGTGGTCTCCACCGGCTGCACCTCCGGCATCGACGCGATCGGGTACGCCCACCAGCTCATCGCCGACGGCGAGGCCGACGTGGTGCTCGCCGGGGCGGCCGACTCGCCCATCTCGCCGGTCACCGTCGCCTCGTTCGACGCCATCGGGGCGACCAGCCCGGACAACGACGACCCGGAGCACGCCTCCCGGCCGTTCGACGCCGACCGGCACGGCTTCGTCCTGGCCGAGGGCGCCGCGGTGCTGGTGCTGGAGGAGGCCGGGCACGCCCGCCGCCGGGGCGCGCACGTCTACTGCGAGGTGGCCGGCTACGCCAGCCGCAGCAACGGCTTCCACATGACCGGGCTGCGTCCCGACGGGGTGGAGATGGCCCTCGCCATCGGCGACTCGCTGCGGCAGGCCCGGCTCGCCCCGGGCGACGTGTCGTACATCAGCGCGCACGGCTCCGGCACCCGGCAGAACGACCGGCACGAGACGGCGGCGTTCAAGCGGGCGCTCGGCCCGGCCGCGTACCGGGTGCCGATCAGCTCGATCAAGTCGATGGTGGGGCACTCGCTCGGCGCCATCGGCTCGATCGAGATGGCCGCCTGCGCGCTGGCCATCGAGTACGGCGTGGTGCCGCCGACGGCGAACTGGACCACCCGGGACCCGGAGTGCGACCTGGACTACGTGCCCAACGAGGCCCGCGAGCTGCCGGTGGACGTGGCGCTGTCGGTGGGCAGCGGCTTCGGCGGCTTCCAGTCCGCGATGGTCTTCCGGCGGCTGGCGGCAACGGCATGACAGCGCGGGCGGTGGTGACCGGGATCGGGGTGGTGGCGCCCAGCGGTGTCGGCGCCGACGCGCACTGGTCGACGGTGCTCGCCGGCACCCGGCGCACCGGGCCGATCAGCCTGTTCGACCCGGCCCGCTATCCCACCCGGGTCGCCGGGGAGGTGCCGGACTTCGACCCCACCGGCTTCGCCGACGGCCGGCAGCGGGTGCAGACCGACCGGTGGACGCACCTCGGGTTCGCCGCCACCCGCCTGGCGCTGGACGACGCCGGGCTGCCCGAGCGGGCCCCCGACCCGTACGGGTGGGCGGTCACCCTGGCCAGCTCGTCGGGGGGGAACCTGTTCGGGCAGCGGGAGCTGCAACGGCTCTGGGGCGGTCCGACCCGGACGGTGGGGGCGTACCAGTCGATCGCCTGGTTCTACGCGGCCAGCGTCGGGCAGCTCTCCATCCACCACCAGTTCAAGGGGCCGTGCGGGGTGCTGGTCGCCGAGTCCGCCGGCGGGCTGGACAGCCTCGCGCACGCCGTCCGGACCGTCCGTCGGGGCACCCCGGTGGTGATCGCCGGGGCGACCGAGTGCCCGCTGAGCCCGTACGCGTTGGCCTGCCAGCTCCGCTCCGGCCTGCTCAGCGACGTGGCCGACCCGGAGCGGGCGTACCGGCCGTTCGACGTCGCGGCCGCCGGGTACGTCCCCGCCGAGGGCGGCGCGGTCTTCGTGGTGGAGGAGCTGGGGCACGCGCTGGCCCGGGGCGCCCGGATCTACGGCGAGGTGACCGGCTGGGCGGCCACCCACGACGCCGCCCCCACCGACCCGGACGCCGGCCCCGACCCGACCCACTACGCGCGGGCGCTGCGGCTGGCCCTGGACCGGGCCGGCGTCCGGCCGCACGACGTGGACGTGGTCTGGCCGGACGCGCTCGGCGTGCCCGCGCACGACCGGGCCGAGGCGGCCGCGCTGCGCGCGGTGTTCGGTGACCGGACCCCAGCGGTGACCACCCAGAAGCCGCTGACCGGCCGGGCTCACCAGGGCGGGTCGGCCCTGGACGCGGCGACCGCGCTGCTCGCCTTCCGGCACGACCTGCTGCCCGCCTCCGCCGGTCCCGAGCAGCCCGCGGAGGGCTGCGAGCTGAACTTCCTGCGGGCGCCCCGCCGGCCGCGCAGCCGCATCGCGCTGGTCGGCGCGCGCGGATTCGACGGTTTCAACAGCGCGCTGGTGCTCCGCGGCGCCGCGCCGCCACCGCCGACGGGCCAGGGGAGCTGACCGGGCCGCTGTGGACCGGGATCGAACGCAGGTTCACCGGCGCGCCCCAGCTCGTCCGGACCACGTCGTCCAGGCTCCCGGCAGCCCACCATCGCCCGCGCCTCGGCACCGACGTCCAGATAGGACGCAACCAGCACGTCGGCCGTCTCGTCCGGGCCCACGGTGAACTCCGCGTCCGGGTCGACCGGACCCGCCGGCCGGCCCGCGTACGTCTCGATAGCCTCGATGGCGGAGGTGGGGCGGTGAGATTCCAGGTGGCGGTGTGCGGGCCGGCGGAGGCGACGGAGACGGAGTTGACGCACGCGCGACGGGTGGGGGAGCTGCTGGCCGAGCGGGATGTCATCCTCCTCTGCGGAGGAGGCGGTGGGGTGATGGCGGCGGCCGCCGCCGGCGCCCGCTCCCGCAACGGCCTCGTCATCGGCGTACGCCCCGACGACGGCGCCGACCCCGGTCCGGCCGACGTGTCCGCGTCCGTGGTGACGAACATGGGGCAGGCGCGCAACGCGATCCTGGTGTGGAGCGCGGACGCGGTGATCGCCGTCGGCGGCTCCTGGGGGACCCTCAGCGAGGTGGCCCTGGCGATGTGGCGGGGCACCGTCCCGGTGGTGCTTCTCGGCGGCTGGCGGGTCCTCGGTCCCACCGGCGAGCCGGTGCCCGGGCCGCGCCCCGTCCACACCCCGGAGCAGGCGGTGCAGGCGGTGCTCCCGCCCGGGCCGTGACCTGTGCTCAGCCGAGCAGCGCCAGCAGATCACGAGGATTGCCGGCGGTACGGTCCGCCGGCTCACCCGGCTCGTACTGATGGCCCCAGCCGGCGGCCACCGCCAGCGCGCCGCTGCGGCGCGCCGCCCGAAGGTCGAGCGGCGAGTCACCGACGTACGCGGTTCGGGAGGGATGGACGCCGAGCAGCCGGCAGGCCAGCTCGACGCCGTCGGGCTCGGGTTTGGGTCGCGCGACCTCGTCCCCGCCGACGACGACCTGGAAATGCCCGAGCAGACCGACCCGGTCGAGCAGGATCTCGGCCGCCTGGTGGCTGGCGCCGGTGAAGAGACCGACCGCCCCCCGTCCGGCGACGCCGGCAAGCAGGTCGGCCACCCCGGGATAGACGGTGACCTGCGTGGCGAGGGCGATCAGGTGGGCGTGGTAGCGGGCGAGGTCCCGGTCGGTGGCCGGCCGTTCCAGCAGGTGCGTCAGCAGCGCGGCCGGTGGCCCGAGCGGGTACCCGGCGATGATCTCGGCGTCGGAGAGCAGCGGTCCGCCGGCGTCCATGATGGCGGCGCGGTAGGCCGCGGGCACCACCGCGTGAGATTCGATCAGTGTGCCGTCCATGTCGAAGACGATCGCGTCCACCCGCTCGTGTGCCACCCGCATGGGCAGATGCTAGGGCAGCCGGACGGATCCCATCGGACCTGGGCGGCGGGGGAAATCTCAGCCGGTCGTCGTCCTGAACTGGCCGGCGAGCCGCTTCGGGGCGCGCGCCAGCCACGCCTCGGTGACCAGCTCGGTCAGCTCCTCGACACCGATCCGGTCGAGCCGGACCAGCACCGCCGGGTACCCGTCGAAGTGCGGCGTGGTGAAGTAGACCTCGGGATCGTCGGCGAGAAGCGCCTCCTTGGCGCCCTCGTCGGGCACCCGGGCGCCGAGGATCGGCCCATCCGGCGCGGCGTCGCCCAGCGCCGCCAGGTCACCGCGGCGCAGCGGCCGTTCCCAGACGAAGAGCTTGTCGCGGACCCGCCACGCGGGCAGGTCGTCGTGAGAGCCGCGCTCGGTGGTCTCCGGCAGGGCGAGCGCGATCCGTCGTACGTCGTCCCAGGTCGCCATGGCCCGACCGTACCCCCGCCCACCGACACCACGGTGCGGCCGGCAATTGGTCAGAGCCCGCGCAGCAGGTTGATGTCGTGGCGGTCGACCTCCCGCGGCGGGTAGCCCTCCCGGAAGCGGAGCTGCTGGCCCACCGACAGGCAGGGCACCGGGCGGCCGTCGATGACGCCCTCGGCGAAGCCGTCCGCGGCGTACGCGAACGTCGCGCCGTCCAGTCCGGACTGCACTCCGCTGCCGTCCGGGCGGAACGCCACCGGGTGGATGTCGACCTTGCGGCCGTCCGGCGCGGTCAGCTCGGCGCGGACCGGCAGCCAGTCCACCGTGGTCACGAAGCCCAGCCGGTCGAGCAGCGCGAGCAACTCCGCCTGCTGGCTCGCGTCGATCGCCAGGTCGAGGTCGGCGTGCGGCCGGGTCTGCCGGCCCACCACCGCGTCCACCGCCCAGCCGCCGGCCACCCAGGCCCGCAGCCCGTCGGCGGCGAACTCGTCCAGCAGTGCGGTCACCTGGTCCCCGTTCACCCCTGGACCTTGGCAGACTGACGGTCTGCCCGCGAAAGGGAAGGATCGTGATGCGCCGGATCATCGTCTGGATGTCCGTCTCCCTCGACGGCTTCATCGAGGGACCGAACCGGGAACTCGACTGGCACCGGGTCGACGAAGAGCTGCACCAGCACGTCAACGACGAGCTGCGGACCAAGGGCGCCTTCCTGCACGGCCGCCGCACCTACGAACTGATGGCCGGCTTCTGGCCGACCGCCGACCAGGACCCGGCCGCCAGCGCGACCACCCGGGAGTTCGCCGGGATCTGGCGGGAGATGCCAAAGGTCGTCTACTCCCGGACGCTGGCCCGCGCGGGCGTGCCGCTCAGCGTCACCCCCGCCGCGAACGTCATCCGGCGGGGCAGCCGCGTTCCTGCGGCAGCGGTTCGGGCTGGACCCGGTCGGCCGGCGGCCGGTGCGACGGACGGCGGGCGCGCCGATGGCTGAGCCGCTGCTGCCGGCGAGCCTGGCCGACTTCGCGGGGCTGGCCCGGGCCGCGCTGCCGCCGGAGGTGTGGGACTTCGTCGAGGGCGGCAGCGGGACGGAGACCACGCTGACCGCCAACCGGGCTGCGCTGGACCGGGTCGCCGTGCTGCCCCGGGTGCTGACCGGCGTGGACCGGCCGCGGACCGACGCGCCGCTGCTCGGCCGGCCACAGGCGATGCCGGTGGCGGTCGCGCCGATGGCGTACCAGCGGCTGGTGCACCCGGACGGCGAGCCGGCGCTGGCGGCCGCCGCCCGCGCGGCCGGGGTGCCCTTCGTGGCCAGCACGCTGAGCAGCACCCGGATCGAGGAGATCGGCGCGGTCGGTGGGGAGGTCTGGTTCCAGCTGTACTGGCTGCGCGACCGGGGCATGGTCGCCGACCTGCTGGACCGGGCGCACGCGGCCGGCTGCGCCGCGCTGATGGTCACCGTCGACGTGCCGATCCTCGGCCGGCGGCTGCGCGACGTACGCAACGGCTTCGCCCTGCCGCCGCACGTGACCGCGGCGAACCTGCCGGGCGGGCGGGACGATCTGGCCCACCAGGGGACGCCCGGCGTGTCGGCGGTCGCCGTGCACACCGGCGCGGCCTTCGCCCCGGCGTTGAGCTGGGCGGACCTGGCCTGGCTACGCGGTCGTACCACGCTGCCGCTGCTGGTCAAGGGCGTGCTCGACCCTCGCGACGCGGCCCGCGCCGCGGAGACCGGGGCGGACGCGGTCGTGGTGTCCAACCACGGCGGCCGGCAGCTCGACGGCACCCCGGCCACCGCGACGGTGCTGCCGGAGGTGGTGGCCGCGGTGGGTCAACGGTGCGAGG
>NZ_JAEVHJ010000278.1:0-9128 GCF_016802855.1 Micromonospora sp. ATA51
CCCGGAAACCCATCGTGTCCCGGCTCCGCCGGGACGCTGCCGCACACGTGGCCAAGGTCCGAGTTTCGTCTCAGCGGTGTACGTCGAGGACCTGTGCGTGACCGGTCTCGGCCGCACCCGGTTGGCGAAGTCGGTGCACGACGCCGGCTGGGCATCGTTCACGCACATGTTGGAGTACAAGGCCGCACGGTACGGGCGCAGCTTCCGCCGCATCGGCCGGTTCGCGCCCACATCGCAGACCTGCTCTACGTGCGGGCGGCTGGACGGACCCAAACCGCTGTCCGTCCGGTCGTGGACCTGCCCATGCGGGGCGGTCCACGACCGGGACATCAACGCGGCGATCAACATCCTCGCCCAGGGACGCTGGGAGAGCCTAAACGCCTGTGGAGCGCAGGTAAGACCGGCACCCGTGCCGGCACCACGCCGAGAAGCAGGAATCCACCCGGGCGCTGCGCGCTGTTCCGCGCGCAGCGTGGAGGGAATCTCTGCCCGTCAGGGCGGAGAGAACGTCAATACCACGCCAGCAAGTACGCGGAGGAGGCGATCTCCGACGCGCTGCGGCAGGAGGTCCGGCCGTTCGGCGTCGACGTGACGATCGTCGAGCCGGGGCTGATCCGGACCGGCTTCGGCGCGGTCGCCAGCTCCTCCCTCGGCGCCGGCTCCGACCCGACGGGGCCGTATCGGACGATGGTCGCCGCCGCCGACGCGGTGATGGCGAAGTCGTACCGGAACCGGGCCCTGTCGGCCACGCCGGAAACGGTGGCCCGGGTGATCGAACGGGCGGTGACCGCCCGCCGGCCGCGCACCCGCTACCTGGTCACCGCCGCCGCCCGGGCCATGGTGCACATCCGGCGGCTCCTCGGCGCCCGGGTGTTCGACGCGGTGAACCGGCTCCAGTTCCGCTGACCGATCCCGCCCCGGGTGGGCACGGCCCCGACTACCGTGGGTAAGGAAATCGTGGTCGTGCCGTACGCGGCGCCGGGGAGGTGAGGCGGGATGGCCGCACCCACCCACGGGGCCGTCGTGGTCGGCGTCGGGTCGTCGGAGGAGGACCTCCAGGTCGTCCGGGAGGCCGCCGGCGAGGCGGCCGCCCACGACCGCCCGCTGCACCTGCTGCACGCCTTCAACTGGACGGCGGCGCTGGAGGCGCCGTCCGTGGCCGGGTCGCGCGCCGCGGCGGAGGACCTGCTCGAACGGGCCGGCCAGGTCGCCGGCGAGGTCGAGCCGGCGGTCCCGGTGAGCGGCGAGATCGTCGAGGGCTCCCCCGTCGACGCCCTGATCCGCGCCTCGGATTCGGCGTTCATGGTGGCACTCGGTGACGGCGGGATGGCCGACTGCCCGGACTGCGTACCGGCCGACGCGCCCGCCGTGCAACTCGCCGCCCGGGCCGGCTGCCCGGTGCTGGTCGGCGGGCCGGGCCGGCACCGCAGGGACCGGTGCTGGTCGGAGTGGACGGCTCGTCGAGCTCCCAGGCCGCCCTGGGTTTCGCCTTCGACTGCGCCCGACGCCGGTCGCCCGGCTGCTCGCCGTGCGGGTGGTCGAGCCCGACCGGCCGGACGACGGAGAAGAGGTGCTCACCGCGGCGGTGGCCCGGCACGCCCAGCGGTACCCGTCCGTGGCCGCGGAGTGCCACACCGTCCGCGGGGACCCCGGCGCCGTCCTGATCGAACAGTCCCGGTCCGCGCAGGTGGCGCTCGTCGGCGCGCGCGGGGACGAACCGTGGCGGGGCATGCTCGGCGAGGTCAGCCAGACCCTGCTCTACCACTCACCGGCCCCGGTGATCGTCGTCCGTGGGCTGGACCCCGCACCGCCGCTCGGGACATGACGCCCTCCGGTCCCGGGACCAACGACCCTGATCAGATCCCCGGACCCGGGGCGAAGCCGGACGGGCCCGGGGCGGATTCCCGCCTTCGGGTGGCAGAAGACCCCGAGCCGCGAGAGGCTAACGCAGCATGGACACCGCTCTCGACCTGCACAGCCCACTGGCCGAAGACGAGCTGCGCCGGATTGACGCCTACTGGCG
The DNA here is from genome assembly GCF_016802855.1 of Micromonospora sp. ATA51. Lineage (NCBI taxonomy): Bacteria > Bacillati > Actinomycetota > Actinomycetes > Micromonosporales > Micromonosporaceae > Micromonospora > Micromonospora sp. ATA51. Next base: position 2,024 of record NZ_JAEVHJ010000278.1, read on the forward strand.
GGCGGCGAACTACCTCACCGTCGGGCAGATCTACCTGCTCGACAACCCGCTGCTCCGCGAGCCACTGAAGCCGGAGCATGTCAAGCCCCGGCTGCTCGGCCACTGGGGCACCGGCCCCGGCCTCAACCTGATCTACGCGCACCTCAACCGGATCATCGTCAACCGCGACCTCAGCGTCATCTACATCACCGGCCCGGGGCACGGCGGGCCGGCCCTGGTGGCGAACACCTGGCTGGAGGGTACCTACAGCGAGCTCTACCACTCGGTCAGCCGGGACGAGGTGGGCATGCAGCGGCTGTTCCGCCAGTTCTCCTTCCCCGGCGGCATCCCGAGCCATGTGGCGCCGGAGGTGCCGGGTTCGATCCACGAGGGCGGCGAGCTCGGGTACGCGCTCAGCCACGCGTACGGCGCCGCGTTCGACAACCCGGACCTGCTGGTCGCCTGCGTGATCGGCGACGGTGAGGCGGAGACCGGCCCGCTGGCCGGAAGCTGGCTGTCCAACGTCTTCCTCAACCCGGCCCGCGACGGCGCGGTGCTGCCCATCCTGCACCTGAACGGCTACAAGATCGCAAGCCCGACGGTGCTGGAGCGGATCCCCACCGACGACCTGCTCGGTCTGATGCGCGGCTACGGATACGAGCCGTACATCGTCTCCGGCGACGACCCGACGCGGGTGCACCAGAGCCTCGCCGCCACGCTGGAGCGGGCGGTCGACGAGATCGCCGAGATCCAGCGCCGGGCCCGCTCCGGCGGCGATGTCGGGCGCCCCCGCTGGCCGATGATCATCCTCCGGACGCCGAAGGGCTGGACCGGCCCGCGGAAGGTCCACGGCAAGCAGGTCGAGGGGACCTTCCGCGCTCACCAGGTGCCCATCGACGGGGTGCGGAAGGATCCGGAGGCCCTGGCCGAGCTGGAGCGCTGGCTCCGCAGCTACCGGCCGGAGGAACTCTTCGACGCCACCGGCGCCCCGGTCGCCGAGCTGACCTCGCTGCCTCCGAAGGGGAACCGGCGGATGAGCGCCAACCCGGTCGCCAACGGCGGCCAGGTGCTGCGCGACCTGGACCTGCCGGACTTCCGCGCCTACGCGGTCGACGTCAAGCAGCCGGGCGAGCCCATGGTCGGCTCCACCGGCGTGCTTGGCCAGTGGGTCCGCGACGTGATCACCGCCAACCCGCAGAACTTCCGCCTGTTCGGCCCCGACGAGGTCGCCTCCAACCGGCTGGGCGCCGCCTTCGAGGTCACCGACCGGGCGTTCGTCGGCAACACGGTCCCCGGCGACGACCACCTCTCCCCGGACGGCCGGGTGATGGAGGTGCTCTCCGAGCACCTCTGCCAGGGCTGGCTGGAGGGCTACCTGCTCACCGGCCGGCACGGCATCTTCACCAGCTACGAGGCCTTCATCCACATCGTCGACTCGATGGTCAACCAGCACGCCAAGTGGCTGAAGGTGACCCGCGGCATCCAGTGGCGGCAGCCCCTGGCCTCGCTCAACTACCTGCTCTCCAGCCACGTGTGGCAGCAGGACCACAACGGCTTCTCGCACCAGGACCCGGGCTTCATCGACCACGTGGTCAACAAGAAGGCCGAGGTGGTCCGGGTCTACCTGCCGCCGGACGCCAACACCCTGCTCTCCACCATGGACCACTGCCTGCGCAGCCGGCACTACATCAACGTCGTGGTGGCCGGCAAGCAGCCGGCGCCGAACTGGCTGAGCATGGACGAGGCCGTCCAGCACGCCAGGCGGGGCCTGGGCATCTGGGACTGGGCCAGCACCGACCAGGGCACCGAGCCGGACGTGGTGCTCGCCTGCGCCGGCGATGTGCCGACCCTGGAGACGCTGGCCGCGGCCGACCTGCTCCGCCAGCACCTGCCCGAGCTGAAGGTGCGGGTGGTCAACGTGGTCGACCTGATGCGCCTCCAGCCGCCCACGGAGCACCCGCACGGCCTGCCGGACAGCGAGTTCGACACCATCTTCACCCGCGACCGGCAGATCATCTTCGCGTACCACGGCTATCCGTGGCTGATCCACCGGCTCACCTACCGCCGGACCAACCACGACAACCTGCACGTACGCGGCTACAAGGAGGAGGGCACCACCACCACGCCGTTCGACCTGGTGATGCTCAACGACCTGGACCGCTTCCACCTCGTCATCGACGTCATCGACCGGGTGCCCGGGCTCGCCTCGCGCGCCGCCCACCTCCGCCAGGACATGGTCGACGCCCGGCAGGCCTGCCGCGACTACACCCGCCGGTACGGCGAGGACGCCCCCCTGGTCGCCGAGTGGCGTTGGATCCGCGAGACCGAACCCGGCCTGCGGAGCGGTCAGTGAGCGGGCTCGCGGGCGAACCGGGGGCGGCCCGGTGAGCGGGGACGAGATCCTGGTCGGCTACGACGGCTCCGCCGACGCCACAGTCGCCCTGGACTGGGCCCTGGACGAGGCGGGCCGCTCCGGCCGGCCGATCCGCCTGGCGTACGTCTTCGAATGGCTGACGGTGGCCGGTTGGATCGGTCCCGGGCTGGCGCCCGGCGTCTGGCCGGACGAGCACGCCCGGCGGCAGGTCGAGGAACTGGTCCGAAAGGCGGCGGCGGACGCCGCCGCCGAGCGGCCCGGGCTCACCGTGCACGCCGAGGTCTACGACGGCCCACCCGCCCTGCTGTTGCAGGAACGGTCCGCCGAGGCCGGGATGCTGGTCCTCGGCAGCCGCGGGCACGGCGGATTCGGCGGCCTGCTGGCCGGGTCCACCGCGGTGTCCGTCACCGCCCACGCGCACTGCCCGGTGGTGGTGGTCCGGGACGGCCACACCGCCACCTCCGGGCCGGTGGTGGTCGGCGTGGACGGCTCGGAGTCCTCGCTCCGGGCGCTCGGCTTCGCCGTCGAGCGGGCGGCGCAGCGGGACGTGCCGCTGCGGGTGATCCGGGTGTGGGAGCCGCCCGGCGAGCGGTGGGTGCCGCCGGGCTTCGACCCGGAGGAGGCGACCGCCACCGAGCGGGCGGCGGCCGAGGAGGAGCTGGCCCGGTGGCGGGAGAGTTTCCCGGACGTCGAGGTCGACCTGCGGGTGTCGCCCGGCAACCCGGCCGGCCTGCTGGTCGACGCGAGCGGCGAGGCGCAGCTCGTGGTGGTGGGCAGCCGCGGTCGGGGCGGGCTGCGCGGGATGCTGCTCGGCTCGGTGAGCCAGCAGCTGCTGCACCACGCGCACTGCCCGGTCGCGGTGGTCCGGGAACGCTGAACACGCCGCCAGCAGCCCGGCCCACCGCTCGCCGGGCTGGCGAGAAGTAGTCGACCAGCTGGGAGGGGTCGAAGGGCCCGGTGGCGGGGGACCTGCGCACCGTGCGACCGGCGTGGCGGTCAAGGCCGACGCCGGCTGGGTGAGCGTGACGGTCACCGACGACGGCGTCGGCTGCGACCCTGAGGCGGCCCGCAGCGGCCTCGTGAACCTCCGCGAGCGGGCCGAACGGCGGCGACTTCCAGCTCAGCCGGGTGATCCCGCACGGCACCGAGGTGCGCTGGAGCGTCCCGCTGCGCGACTGACCGGAGCGTCGCGGCGGGGGGCCGGGGCGGGTCAGTGGGCCTTGCCGAGCAGCCGGGTGGCGAGCACCGCGGCCTGGGTACGCCGTTCCAGGCCGAGCTTGGCCAGCACGCTGGAGACGTAGTTCATCACGGTCTTCTCCGCCAGGAACATCTTGCCGGCGATCTCCCGGTTGGTGAGCCCCTCCGCCACGTACTCCAGGATCCGCCGCTCCTGCTCGGTGAGGGACTTCAGCTCGCGCGGCTGCTCGACGCCGTTGCGGATCCGCTCCAGCACCCGGGTGGTGATCGCCGGGTCGAGCAGCGACTGCCCGGCCGCCACCCGGCGCACCGCGTCCACCAGGTCGGTGCTGCGGATCTGCTTGAGCACGTACCCGGCGGCGCCCGCCATGATCGCCGCGAAGAGCGCCTCGTCGTCCTCGTATGAGGTGAGGATCAATCCCTTGATCGAGGAGTCCATGGCCCGGACGTCCCGGCACACGTCGATGCCGTTGCCGTCGAGCAGCCGGGCGTCGAGGATCGCCACGTCGGGGCGGAGCGCGGGGATGCGGCGGGCCGCCTCCTGGGCGGAGCCGGACTCACCGACCACCTCGATGTCGCCGCTGCTCTGGAGCAGATCGGCAAGGCCACGACGGACGACCTCATGGTCGTCGAGCAGGAACACCCGGATCATCCCTCGTGTCTACCCGGTCGCCGCCGACTTCCGCACGGGCCGAAGGTCCCTACCGTGCCGCCCCGCCGCCGGGCGGTCGGCCCCACCAGGGGGACCTCCGGCCCTGCCCGGGCCGGCCCGGTCTGCCGCACCGTGGGGATGGAACACCCGGAGGGCGGCACGACCTGCCACGGAAGGAGCAAGACCATGAACACCGGCTTCACCGTCGAGCAGCTCAGGGCCGCCGCCTCCGACGCCGTCCGGGCGCCGTCACTGCACAACACCCAGCCGTGGCGGTTCCGGCTGCCGGACGCGGGATCGAGCTTTCCGTCGACCCGCTGCGCCGGCTGCCCGCCACCGACCCGAGCGGCTGGGGCGCCCGGATCGCCTGCGGGGCGGCCCTGTTCAACCTGCGGCTGGCCCTCGCGGTGGCCGGCACGCCGGCCACGGTCCGGCTGCGCCCGTACCCGGCGGAGCCGGACGTGGTGGCCCGGCTGGTCCCCGACCTGCCGCGCCGCCCCACCCCGACGGAGCAGAGCCTGCACGGGGCCATCCGCCGCCGGTTCAGCAACCGCGCGCCGTTCTGGCCCGACCCGGTCCCCGCCGACGCCCGTTGGCGGCTCGGCGAGGCGGCCCGGGCCGAACAGTGCTGGCTGGAGCTGGTCATCGGCACCAGCGCGGTCAACGCGTTCGCCGAGATCGCCCGCAGCGCCCACCGGGTGCTCGAACGCGACCCCGCGTACGTGGCCGAGCGGCGCGCGTGGATCCGCTCGGAGCCCTCCCCGGACGGGGTGCCGGCCGCCGCCGGCGGTCCGCGGAGCGAACCGCAGGACCTGCTGCCGCAGCGCGGCTTCGGCGGGCGCAACCGCGCGCCGGGGCGGGACTTCGAACCGGAGCCCCTGGTCGCCGTGCTCGGATCGGCGGGGAACACCGCCACCGACCAGATCGTCGCCGGCCAGGCCCTGCAGCGGGTGCTGCTCACCGCCACCGACTCCGGGCTGAGCGTGTCGATGCTCTCCCAGCCGATCGAGGTGCCGGGGGCGCGGGAGGCGCTGCGGCTGTCCCTCGGCCGGTTCGGCATGCCGCAGATGGTGATGCGGATCGGGTACGGGCAGCCCGGCGCCGCCACCCCGCGCCGCTCCGTGGACGAGGTGCTCGACCTGCCGGTGGTGCCGGCCTGACCCGGACCGCCACGGCCCCGCTATGGCCGCCGCTGCCGGGAGCCCGGGTGGGGGGACCGGTCAGGCGGCATGACACCGCCCGACACGGCGGCCAGCAACGCGGCCTCCCGCTCCGGGGCCAGGCCCACCGCCGCCCGCGCCGGTCGGCCCGCGCGCGGCGGACCCGCTCCACCTCCCGCAGCCAGCGCCAGGTGTCGGCGACCGTCTCGGCCACCGGACGGCAGACGAGCCCCGCCGCGTACGCCCGGGTCACGTCGCGCTCCTGCAGCCAGCGGTACTCATGGCCGAGCGGGATCCAGACCGGCAGGTCGTTCCAGGGCACCACGCCGGCGGCGAGGATCGGCTCCGGGTCCGTCCAGCGCAGCACCGCGCCCGAGCCGGTGACCGCCACGGCCGCGTCGAGCAGCTCACCCATCGTCGCGTGCCCGGTGCGACCCACCACGTTGTACGCCCCGCCGACGCCCTCCGCGCCCCGGTCCAGCAGCCACCTGGCCAGGTCACGCACGTCCACGTACTGCAGCGGCAGGTCGCGCGGCCCGGGCGCCAGCACCTCGCCGCCCCGGGCGACGCGCCCCAGCCACCAGGGCAGCCGCCCGATGTCCTCCCCCGGCCCGAGGATCAGCCCGGCCCGGGCCAGCAACGCCCGATCACCGAAGATCTCCACCGCGGCCCGCTCACCGCCGGCCTTCAGTTGCGCGTAGTCGCCGTCGACCGCGTCGGCGGCCGCCTCGACCGTCGGCGCGTCCTCGTCCGAGCCCGGTTCGACGGGTTCGGCGTAGACGGAACCGCTGGACACGTAGACGTAGTGCGGCACCGAATCCACCAGCGCCCGCGCCGCGTCCCGTACCGCCCGGGGCGCACCGTCCCAGGTGTCCACCACCAGGTCCCACTCGCCGCCAACCAGCGCCGCCAGCCCGCCCGGCGCGGTCCGGTCACCCCGCAACCGGTGTACGCCCGCCGGCGCGTCGCCGTGCAGCCCCCGGTTGAACACCGTCACCGACCAGCCGCGGCGTACCGCCTCGGCCACGGTGGCCCCACCCACGAATCCCGTTCCGCCCAGCACCAGCAGTCTCATGCGTCCAGCCTGCCGGTGGGCCACGGTCAACGGGGAGGGGTGTTCACGTTGAGCGGATCTGCCCTGGGCAGAAGGGAGCCGGTCTGGGGGATGTCGCCGGGCATGGGGCCTCCCGATGGCGACATCGGCTCCGTGTCGCCGATGTGGCGGTGTCCGTTGGGCGTGGATACCACCGGATCGGGGATATGGTCCGGGCCGTCCGGTCCCGGCCGGCTGGCGGCTGCGCGGGTGCGCCGGATGTCCGTTCCGGGTGTGACCGGCGGCATCCTGAGGCCGGAATCGTGGCGGGGCCCGGGTCGTTATATCTCGCGTACGACCGAGTACCTGGCCCGCTCGACGGGCCGGACGGGCCCCGGGAATGATGGCGGGCCGGTGGTCGTTACACATGGTCCCGGCGCCGCGAAGAGGCCCCCGCCCCGCGGCTGGCACCGGGCAGAGACTTTCCCCCTTGCACTCTTTTGAGCGCCTGACGGTGCTTGCGCACGTCCCGGCCCCCACCGGGTGTGCGCCAACCCCCCAAGGAGCTTTGTCATGAACACGATGCTGCGTAAGAGCGTTCTCGGTATTGCTGGTCTGGCTTTCACCGGTGGTGTGTTCGCCGGTCCGATCGCCGCGCACGCCGACACCGGCCCCGTCACCGCCAAGCCCGCCGCCGTGGCGGTGCAGGC
>NZ_JAEVHJ010000279.1:0-9062 GCF_016802855.1 Micromonospora sp. ATA51
TCCGCCGGGCGCAGGGCCACCACCGCCGCGAACGCGGCCAGCTCCAGCACCACGAAGAAGATCGCGTACGCGACCGCCGGCCGCGTACGCCCCGGCGCGGGCGTCGGCGGTGCGGCCGGCCGCCAGCGCGAGCGCGCCGAGCGGGGCGAGGATGTAGCCGGCCTGGGCCACCGAGGACCAGGCGAGCAGCCGGACGGTACGCCGCTGGCGCAGCGCCACCAGGTTGCCGACGGTCATGGTGAGCACGGCGAGCAGGGCCAGCACCGGACCGGTGACGGTGGCCGGCAGCGCCCGCTGGACCACGGCGAGCAGGGCCACCACCCCGCCCAGCTTCGACGCGGTCGACAGGTACGCGGCCACCGGCAGCGGCGCGCCGTCGTACGTGGCCGGGGCCCAGGCGTGGAACGGCACCGCCGCCACCTTGAACGCCAGCCCGAGCACCACCAGCGCCACCGCGACCGTGGTCAACGGCAGGTCCAACAGCTCCGGCCGCTCGGCGAGGGTGGCGCCGAGCCGGTCGAGGTGCAGCCCGCCGGTCACCGCGTAGAGCAGCGCCGCGCCGAGCAGGGTCAGCGTGGTCGCCACCACGCTGACCACGAAGAAGGTCACCGCCGCCTCGGCGCTGGCCAGGCTGCCCCGGCGCAGGCCGACCAGGACGTAGAGCGGCAGGGTGAGCGTCTCCAGCGCCACGATCAGGGTGATCAGGTCGCCGGCCGCGCCGAGCACCACGCCGCCGGTCATCGCGCAGGCGAGCAGGAAGCAGTACTCCCCCACCGGCGTGCGGCCGGCCCGCAGCAGCGGCCCCGACAACGCCAGTACCCCCAGGGTGAGCAGCGCGAAGACCGCCGCGACCAGGGCCGCCCGGCCGTTGAACAGCCAGGAACAGTCACCGCCCACGCAGAAGGTGCGCCGCTCGCCGCCCGCCCCGACCACCGCCGCGCCCACCGCCGTGGCGACGCGCGACGGCGGCCACCGCCACCGTCGCGGCGGCCCGGGCCACCAGCAGGTCGGCCAGGAGCACGACCACGGCGGTGCCGGCGGCCAGGTACGCCGGCAGCAGCGCCACGTTGTCCACGCTCTGCACCAGGCTCACGCCGCCACCCCGCCCCACCGACGAATCCGGGACCCGTTCACTTGAGCACCCCCACCAGGGCGTCCACCGGGCCGGTCGCGTAACCGAGCACCAGCGCGGGGGCCAGGCCGACGGCCAGCGCGAGGAGCACCAGCGGGGCCCACGCGGTCAGTTCGGCCCCGGCCAGCCCGGGCGCCAGCCGGCCCACCGCCGGACTGGGTCGCCCGTGGGTGACCTGCCGCAGCAACCGCAGGAAGTACGCGGCGGTCAGCGCCCCGCCGAGCGCGGCCAGCACCGCCAGGGTGACCCAGAACCCGCCGCCCCGCCGGACCGCCGCCACCACGGCGAACGCCTCGCCCCAGAAGCCGGCCAGCCCGGGCAGCCCCAACGAGGCGACCGCCGCGAAGCCGAGCAGCCCGGCCAGCCGGGGCGCGGTCTCCCGCAGCCCGGACAGCTCGGCGAGGGAGCCGGTGTGGGTACGGTCCTTGACCGCCCCGGCCAGGAAGAAGAGCAGGCCGGTGATCACCCCGTGCGCGATGTTGCCGATCAGCGCCGCCTCGATGCCGGTGGCCGTGAGCGTGGCCACCCCGAGCAGCACGAAGCCCATGTGCCCGACGCTGGAGTACGCGATCAGCCGCTTCAGCTCGTCCTGCGCGAGGCAGACCAGCGAGCCGACCAGGATCGCGGCGACGGCGAGCACCCCGAGCACCGGGGCGGCCCAGCGGGCGCCTTCCGGGGCCACCCCGACCGCCACCCGGATCAGGCCGTACGTCCCCATCTTGAGCAGCACCCCGGCCAGGATGACGCTGCCGACGGTGGGCGCCTGGGTGTGCGCGTCGGGCAGCCAGGAGTGCAGCGGCCAGAGCGGACTCTTCACCGCGAACGCCAGCGCCAGCAGCGCGAACGCGGCGAGCTGCGTGCCCCGGGACAGCCCGGCCCCGCCGGTCAGCGTCACGAGGTCGGCGGTGCCGGCGGCGGCGACCACCACGTAGACGCCGACCAGCAGCAGCACCGAGCCGAGGAGCGTGTAGAGGACGAACTTCCGGGCCGCCCGCCGCCGGTCCTCGCCGCCCCAGCCGGCGATGATCGCGTACATCGGGAGCAGGACGACCTCGAAGAAGACGAAGAACAGCACCAGGTCGAGGGCGAGGAAGGTGCCGAGGATGCCCACCTCGACCACCAGCAGCAACGCGACCAGGGCCCGGCCGCTGCCACCGTCGGGCACCCGCCACAGCGTGTACCCACAGCAGAGCAGGGTGAGCAGGGCGGTGAGCACCACCAGCGGCCAGGAGATCCCGTCCACCCCGAGGTGGAAGCGCAGGTCGAGGCCGGGCACCCAGGGCAGGTCGAGCTGGTGCCAGGGCTGCACGGCGGGACGGGGCCCGTAGCCGAACCAGCCGTGGTCGCCGCCGACCAGCGGCACGGTGGCGAGCAGGGTGAGCGCGGCGGCGACCACCCCGGTCAGCCGGGCCGCCCGGTCGTGCGGGACGGCCGCCACCGCGACCGCGCCGAGCGCCGGCACGGCCAGGACCGCGACCAGCAGAACCTGCCCGACGCTCACGGTGTCACCTCAGTTCGCGACTGCGGGGCTCGCAACACCGGCTCACTCCTCGCGCTCACGGTGTCACCTCAGTTCGCGACTGCGGGGCTCGCAACACCGGCTCACTCCTCGCGCTCACGGTGCCACCTCAGTTCGCGACTGCGGGGCTCGCAACACCGGCTCACTCCTCGCGCTCACGGTGCCACCTCAGTTCGCGACGCGCTCACGATGCAACCCCGATCAGTGCGACGGCGAGGCCGATCAGCAGCGCGCCGGCGAGTACGCCGCCGCCGCGCGGGGCAGGGCCGCGCGGTGCAGCGTGGCCAGGCCGCCGCCCAGACCCACCGCGGCGTGGCCGCTGCCCTCCACCAGGCCGTCCACCCCCAGCTCGTCCCCGGTCCGCGCGGCCCGGGCGAGCGCGTTCGTCGGGCGTACGACGAGGGCGTGCTGGACGTCGTCGAGCCGGAACGCCCGGGCGAAGACCGGCCGGAGCGGACCCAGGAAGCGGGCCGGGTCGGCGGCCGAGTCCCGGCGCCAGCCCGCCCACGCGACCCCCGCGCCGGCCAGCAGGAGGGCCAGCGGGAGCAGCACCGCCGCGCCCAGGTGGGTCAGCGAGTCGCCGAAGTCGGTCAGCTCCGCCTCGGTGGCGGGCGCGAAGATCCGCCCGATGAACGGCCCCCAGAACCCGGCCAGGCCGAGCAGCGCGGCCGGGACCGCCAGCACCAGCACCGGCCAGCGCATCAGCGCCGGCGGGTCGTGCGGGTCCGCCAGCGGGATCCGGGTGGCGCCGAAGAAGGTGCGCAGCAGCAGGCGGGTGGCGTACCAGGCGGTGACGGCGACGCCGAGCAGCCCGGCCAGCCAGACCAGCCAGCCGACCCACTGCGGCGTCGGGCCGGCGCCGTCCAGCGCGGCGGCCTCGGCGGCGGCGAGCACGCCGTCCTTGCTCCAGAAGCCCGACAGCGGTGGCACCCCGGCGAGCGCGCCGAGACCGACCACCGTGCACCAGAAGGTCACCGGCATGCCCCGCCGCAGACCCCCCATCCGGGACATCAGCGTGGTGCCCACCGCGTGGATGACCGCCCCGGCCGCGAGGAAGAGCAGCGCCTTGAACGCGGCGTGGCTGAGCAGGTGGAACAGCGCCGCCGTGGGCGAGCCGACGGCGAGGGCCCCGGTCATGTAACCGATCTGGGAGACCGTCGACCAGGCCAGCACCCGCTTGATGTCGTCCTGCGCGGTGGCCGCGAACGCGCCCAGCAGCAGGGTGATCGCGGCCAGCACGCCGAGCACGGTCAGCGCCACCGGGGCGCGCTCGAACAGCGGGAAGAGCCGGGCCACCGCGTACACGCCGGCGGCGACCATGGTGGCGGCGTGGATCAGCGCGGAGATCGGGGTGGGGCCGGCCATCGCGTCGGGCAGCCAGGTGTGCAGCGGGAACTGGGCGCTCTTGCCGGCCACCCCGGCGAGCAGCAGCAGGCAGGCGGCGGTGAGCGTACCGGTGGAGTAGGGGTGGGCGAGCACGTCGGCGATCTTGAAGCTGCCGGCGGAGACGCCGAGCAGCGCGATGCCGAGCAGGAAGCCCACGTCGCCGACCCGGGTGACCAGGAACGCCTTCACCGCCGCGGCGGGCGCCTCGGGCAGCCGCCGGTCGTGGGCGATGAGCAGGTACGAGCAGATGCCCATCACCTCCCAACCGACCAGCAGCAGGATCAGGTCGCCGGAGACCACCACGACCAGCATCGCGGCGGTGAAGAGACTGATCTGCGCCGCGTACGGCGGGTAGCGGTGGTCCACCTCGACGTCGTCGTGCGGGCCGCGCTTCAGGTAGGCGATCGAGTAGACCTGCACCGCCAGAGCGACCGCGGCCACCGCCGTGGCGACCAGCACGGCCACCCCGTCCAGCCGGTAGCCCAGCGTCACCCGCAGCCCACCCAGGTCGACCCAGGTGGTCGAAGCCTCGACCGGGTGGTCCACCCGGGTCAGCAGCGCCAGCGCGACGAGCAGCGCCCCGGCCGCACCGGCCACGCCGAGCGCGATCGCCACCCGCCGGGCCCGGTCCTCGCCGGTCGCCGCGCCACGCGGCGACGGCGGCAGGAGCAGCCCCACCAGGCCGGCGGCCAACGGCAGGCCGGGCAGCAGCGGTACGAGCGGCGCCAGTCGCCCGATGCCCTCGCTCATCCCCGCACCTCCGGCCCGTCGACGCCGCCCGTGGTCCCCGCGGCGGACCGGTCGGCGGCCACCCCGGCCACGCCGGCCGGCACGGGCGTCGGCGCCTCGGTCAGCGGCACCTCGTCCACCGCGACGCTGGCCCGCAGCCGGTAGAGCTGGAGCACGATGGCCAGCCCCACGCCGATCTCGGCGGCGGCGAGCACGATCACGAAAAGCGCGAAGACCTGCCCGGCGTGCGGCAGCTGCGCCCGGACCGTGGTGTCCGCGGTGACCAGGATCAGGTTCACCGCGTTCAGCATCAACTCGACGGCCATCAGCACCAGCACGGCGTTGCGGCGGCGCAGCACGCCGAAGACGCCCAGGCCGAACAGCAGCGCGGCGGTGACGTAGGGGACGACCGGCCTCACGCGCGCCCACCCTCGTCACCGGCGGCCGGCGTGGCGGACCTGACCGGACCGGGCCGCCCGATGTCGGGGCGGGAGAGCACGATCGCGCCGACCAGGGCGGCGAGCAGCAGCACCGACAGCACCTCGAAGGGCAGCACCCAGGAGCGGAAGACCTGCTCGCCGAGGCGGTCGGCGGTGCCCGCCGTGGGCAGCTCCACCCGGGACCAGCGGAACGCGTCGACCAGCAGCACGGCCAGGCCCAGCCCGCTGCCGCCGCCGATCAGGGCGGCCGGCCAGCCCGGCCGGTCCAGGTCGTCGGAGGCGCCGATCGGCGCGCGGGTCAGCATCACCGCGAAGAGCAGCAGCACGACCACCGCGCCGACGTAGATCAGCACCTGCACCCAGGCCACCAGCTCGGCGGTGAGCACGAGGTAGTCGCCGGCCAGCGCACCCAGGCAGACCACCAGGTAGAGACCGGCCCGGACCAGGTGCTTCGTGCTCACCACCAGCACCCCCGCGCCGACCGCCACCGCGCCGAGGGCGAGCAGCAGCAGGTCCGCACCCGTCATGGGGCCGTACCTCCGTCGGCGGCGGGGCCGGGCTCGGGGCGTACGGCGGAAGGGCGGGCCGGGGCCGCGGCCTTGCGCGCGGCGGTGGTCTCCTCCTTGGAGGGATCGCCGTGCGGGTCGTGCGCGGGTGGCGCCGGGACGGTGGCCATCCACTCGCCGAGGTGGTCCTTGTCGTGCAGCAGGTCCTTGATGTCGTGCTCGGCGTACTCGAACTCCGGGGACCAGTAGAGCGCGTCGAAGGGGCAGACCTCCACGCAGATGCCGCAGTACATGCAGAGCGAGAAGTCGATGTCGAACTTGTCGAGCACGTTGCGCTGGCGGGGGCGGGCGGCGCCGGGCACCGCCACCTCCTCCTTGTGCGAGTCGATGTAGATGCACCAGTCCGGGCACTCCCGGGCGCAGAGCATGCAGACGGTGCAGTTCTCCTCCAGCAGCGCGATCACGCCGCGGGAGCGGGGTGGCAGCTCGGGGGCGACGTCCGGGTACTGCTGGGTGGTCGAGCGGCGGGTCATCGTCTTCAACGTGACCGCCAGCCCCTTCACCAGCCCTTCGCCGGGCATGCCGCTGCGCTCACTCATGCCGCCCATCCTGCCCTGTGCCCTCGGCGCGCGCGACCACCACCCGGCTCTTACCGGCGGTACGGGGATCGTGGGGAGAACGACTCCGCCGACCGGATCAGGCCCCGGGGTCGGTGACGCCGGGCAGCGGGGGCAGCATTTCCACGCCGAGCTGCTGGAGGACCTGGAACAGCTCGTTGACGCTCCACACGTCGAGGATCCGGCCCGTCTCGTCGAAGCGCAGGAACGTCGCCCCGGAGTAGCTGACCACCCGCCCGGTCGGCGGCACCGGGCCGAACTGGCCGGCCTGCGTGCCGGCGGCCCGCCAGTGCACGGCCACCCGGTCCCCGGCCGCCACCAGCTCGACGACCTTGTAGCGCAGGTCTGGGAAGGCCGCCCGCCGGTCCCGGTGCCAGGCCAGCGTCGCCGCCGGTCCGGTCCCACCCAGCCCCGGGCAGTCCTCGGCGATCAGTTCGTACGCCGTCTCCTCGCGGCCGGCGTTCCACACGTCGGCGATGAAGCGTCGGGCCGCCGCCTCCAGATCGGTCACCGCGGCAGCGTAGCCCCGCGTCGCGTCGGGGCTGCCCCGGGACCCGGGAGCGACCATGATGGGAGTCGGACGCCGGCGTGACCGGCGGGGCGATGGCGAGGAGGCGGCGTGGGCGCGGACGACGACGAGATCCTGGAGCGGACCGGCGGGAAGTACGTCGAGCCGGGCGGCGAGTTCACCCGGGACCAGCGCTATATCGCCACCCGGATCACCGCCGACGGCCGGGACGGCTGGCCGGTCGAGCCCGGCCGGTACCGGCTGGCGGTCAGTCGCGCCTGCCCCTGGGCGAACCGGCTGATCATCGTCCGCCGGCTGCTCGGGCTGGAGGACGCCATCTCGATGGCGGTGGCCGGGCCGACGCACGACAAGCGGAGCTGGACCTTCGACCTGGACCCGGGCGGCCGGGACCCGGTGCTCGGCATCGAGCGGCTGGCCGAGGCGTACTTCAAGCGGTTCCCGGGGTACGAGCGCGGCATCACCGTGCCGGCGCTGGTGGACGTACCGACCGGGCGGGTGGTCACCAACGACTACGCGCGGATGAGCCTGGACCTGTCGACCGAGTGGACCGCGTACCACCGCGAGGGGGCGCCGGAGCTGTACCCGGAGCGGCTGCGCGACGAGATCGACGAGGTCAACGCGGTGGTCTTCGCCGACGTGAACAACGGCGTCTACCGGTGCGGCTTCGCCGGCAGCCAGGAGGCGTACGAGAAGGCGTACCACCGGCTCTTCGACCGGCTGGACTGGCTGAGCGAGCGGCTGGCCGGGCAGCGGTACCTGGTGGGCGACACGATCACCGAGGCGGACGTGCGGCTGTTCACCACGCTGACCCGCTTCGACCCGGTCTACCACGGCCACTTCAAGTGCAACCGGCAGAAGCTGGCCGAGATGCCGGTGCTCTGGGCGTACGCCCGGGACCTGTTCCAGACCCCGGGCTTCGGCGACACGACCGACTTCGACCACATCAAGCGGCACTACTACGAGGTGCACCGGGACATCAACCCGACCGGCGTGGTCCCCCTCGGCCCCGACCTGTCCAACTGGCTCACCCCGCACGACCGCGAGCAGCTCGGCGGGCGTCCCTTCGGCGACGGCATCCCGCCTCCGCCGCCCCCGCCTGCCGAGCGCGTCGACCCCGCCCACACTCCACTGCGCTGACCCGCCCCGCTCAGAGGGCGAGGCGGACCGCGGCGGTGAGGACGAGCTGGGCCAGGGCCAGGGGGACCAGCACCAGCCAGCAGAGGCGCTGGAGCTGGTCCTCGCGGAGCCGGGGGTAGGACACCCGCAGCCAGATGATCACGAAGGCGACGGCGAAGACCTTGAGCAGCGTCCAGAGCCAGCCGAGCTGGGCGTCCGCGAACGGCCCCTGCCAGCCGCCGAGGAAGAGCACGGTGGTCAGCGCGGCGATCACCACGATGCCGACGTACTCGGCGAGCAGGAAGAAGGCGAAGCGCAGGCCGGTGTACTCGGTCATGTAGCCGAAGACCAGCTCCGAGTCGGCGACCGGCATGTCGAACGGGGGCCGCCGGATCTCCGCCAGCCCGGCGACGAAGAAGATCACCATCGCCGGCGCCTGCCAGAGCAGCCACCACGGCCGCCACGCCTCGACGATGCCGGAGAGGCTGAGCGTGCCCGCCGCCATCGCCACCGACGCGGCGGCCAGCACCAGCGGCAGCTCGTAGCCGAGCAACTGGGCCGCGCCGCGCAGGCCGCCGAGCAGGCTGTACTTGTTGGCCGACGCCCACGCCGACATCAGCACCGCCACCACGCCGATGCCGACCACCGCGAGGACGAAGAAGAGGCCGATGTCCAGCGGCTGCCCCACCAGGTCGCCCGGGCCGAGCGGGATCACCAGCAGCGCGAGCAGGTACGGCACCAGCGCCACCGCCGGGGCCAGCCGGAAGACGGCCCGGTCCGCGTCGCGCGGCGTGACGTCCTCCTTCTGCACGAACTTGATCCCGTCGGCGATCAGCTGCGCCCAGCCGTGGAAGCCGCCCGCGTACATCGGGCCGAGCCGGCCCTGCATGTGCGCCATCACCTTGTGCTCGACCTGCCCGACGACCAGCGGCAGGGTGAGGAACGCGACCAGCACGCCGGCCACCCGGAGGACCAGCTCCAACCAGGTCGGCATCAGGCCTTCCCTTCCTCGGCCGTGGGCTCGGCACCGGCCGCCGGCTCGGCGTGGCCGGGCCCGGTCGGGCGCTCACCGGGGGTGGGCCGGGCGG